>NZ_JBNPLX010000009.1:0-119729 GCF_050313695.1 Bariatricus sp. SGI.161 | reverse complement strand
AACTTTACTTTCCATATCTGGGTCTAACTGTTTCAAATACTCCTTTTTCAATTCAAACCATGATTTTTGATATATACCTATCACTTCATCATTCTCATCTTTTTCGTACTCGATTTCATCAATAACAGTAAAATAATCTTCCCAGTTATTTTTCGTAATTTCAACAGTCTCTATTCCTTTTATCTCCTGCCTATTCTTCTGGTCTTCAAAAGAATCTGACGGATATCTTTTGACATAATCCTGATACATGATTACGACACAGACTGCAAAAGAGATAATTAAAATGACTATAGTTATCACCATGATACGTCCAGTTCGTACCTTCTTCTGTTTGCTTTCAGAAGACTTTTTAGAATACTTCATATAGAACATAATAAAACCACGAATACCGGCTATCACAATGCACACAACTAATAGTACAATTAAAAATCTTGTCAGTGATGTTGATAGTATTCCAACACCTATTCCGCAGAAAGTAAATGAATTGGCAAGACCGCCCAGACCATTTCCACCCCAGTCTCTGCCCCATACCCACAGAAAATCTTTTCCAGTGATTCCCTCATAGACAGATAACCCAATTCCATACAAAATAAATAGTATTCCTAATCCCATATTAACATATGGGAATATTGCAGCAGTAACTGCATCATCGATTGGGATACGGAACATTGCTTCCATAAACACTTTACCAAATACAGTCCAGATGATAATATATACAATCCCTTTTCCGATAAATTTCTTATCAATATCTTCTTTCATAATCTGCTCAAACCTCACTTTCCAAGTGGCCTGATCACCGCATAGTAACTCTTCATTGAGTTCAGCAATACTGATATTTTCTGAAATAATTGTTTCACAGGTTGTTTTAATTTCTTTAATTTTCATTTCTTCTTTATTTAGTTCCCCTATTCTCCTGGTCATTACCTCTTGTAAAGTGATATTACCATCAAGAACCTGCTGTATCTCCGGTAATGAAACTTCCAATAGACGAAGTACTTTAATCTGATTCAGACGTTCTACATCCATCTCAGAATATTCCCGATATCCGTTTGCTTTTCTGGAAGGATGAATCAGACCTTCTTTTTCATAATATCTGATATTAACACCTTTGATTCCTGTCTTTTGTTCTACTTCTTTTATCAGCATTACATTCACCTCGTAAATTATTCATGCGCATGTCTTTTCTTTCTTGAATCGTAGACCCTAAAGTCGCTATAAGGTCAAGAGTTTTTATCGATCTTTTGAAATTATTTATTAACTTTATTCTATATCAGGCTCATAGGCACAGCAAGTACAATAGCTTCTGTTAAACAACAACCGACTTTTTTCTCATATAATCAAATAAAAACAAATAAAAAATTGATGCCTGGTGCAGGAATACCCTATTCGCCAGACATCTAGATGGGTGAGTATAATATATAAGATAAGTTTTATACTTATATACCGATGTAATGAATTGCTTCTTATAAGACAGTTATATACTATAAAATATCCTTATCATAATATGCGATCGTCAGATATTGTCCTGACTGAATATCATCAGAAATCAAGCCATTCATATCCTTTATCTCGTAGATATAATCATAGATAGAATCATAATGTTCATCTGCATATTCTTCCGCGATACTCCATAAAGTATCACCAGATTCAATCTCAATACTTCTGTAATACTTATACTGAACAGGCGTGTCTTCAGAATTGTCATGTGCATCCACCAGGCTGTTTCCAAAAAAGATACTGAGTCCCATAACGAATAAACAGACTGTAAGCATAACCAATATTTTATTTCTACGTACTTCTCTTCTTCTTTTACTTGCTGTATGTAATCTGTGTGTATTCATGAAACTCTCCTCCTTAATAATATAATCCCCTTATTCTCAAATGATCAGCAAACATTTGTTCCGAACAGCTGTTCTATAGTTGTATTATATACTTCGAACAAATGTTTGTCAATATAAAATTCAAAAATAATCGAACATATTTTCTAAACATTTGTTTGCTTTTTGAATATTGCTGTGATAAAATGAATTTATTAAAGTTCTTATGTACGGAGAGAAGGAGGTTCTTATGGGAAGCGGTAAGATTAGCCCAAAACAACAAGAAATATTAGACTATATTAAATCACAGATACTGGAGAGAGGTTTTCCTCCTGCTGTACGTGATATCTGCGATGCAGTTCATCTAAAGTCTACTTCTTCTGTTCACTCACACCTGGAGACACTTGAAAAGAATGGCTACATACGTCGTGATCCTACGAAACCAAGAGCGATTGAGATTTTGGATGATTCTTTTAATTTCACGCGTCGTGAAATGGTGAATGTTCCGATGATAGGGCGTGTTGCTGCCGGAGAACCGATACTCGCAGAACAGAACATTGAGAATTATTTCCCTATTCCAATGGAATTCATGCCTAATAACCAGACCTTTATGCTTAAGGTAAAGGGTGAAAGTATGATTAATGCCGGTATTTTCGATGGGGATCTTGTATTGGTGGAACAATGTCAGACTGCACGTAATGGCGAAATGGTAGTTGCTTTAATCGAAGACGGTGCTACTGTTAAGACCTTTTACAAAGAAAAAGATGCGATTCGACTGCAGCCTGAGAATGACTCAATGGATCCAATTATTGTAACTGATGTCAAGATTTTAGGAAAGGTCATAGGAGTCTTTCGTTTTCTTGCTTAGACATTTTCAAAAAAGGAGGACAGCTTTTCATTTCTGTCCTCCTCAAATTAATATCTATAATTCATCCGGATTTATAATTTTCTTTCCATCATTCCAGATACGTTCCAGATTATAAAATTCACGATTTTCTCTGTCAAACACATGTACGATCACATCGCCATAATCCAACAATACCCAGGCACCAGAATTCTGTCCTTCCCGCTGCTTTTGCTCATACCCTGCAATGTGCATTTTTTCTTCTACACTATCTACCAGAGCGTTTACCTGACTGTCGCTGTTACCATTTGTAATGATAAAGTAATCTGCCAGTACTGATATCTGGGAGATATCTATGATACATGTATCTTCTCCTTTTTTATCTTCCAAAGCTTTGAATGCAACACGTGCCATTTCTTTTGCTTGATCCATAGACTACACCTCCTTATTAAGTTTATTTTTATAATATAAGTATGTTTTCTCAGTCATTGGGTCAACTGATATATTTTTACTGTTCAGATATACCAGCGAATCCTCCAGGATACGATACAGACATTCATTAATGTCCGTGAATGCTAATTTTCTCACTTCTGCCATATTAGGTAATTCTTTTCTTCCAGGCTCAATATAGTCCGCAATATAAATAATCTTGTCTAAAAGTGTCATATTGGGACATCCTGTCGTATGACTTGCGATTGCATTAATAACATCTTTATCTTTAATATGATATTTTTTGGCCGCAAGAAAGGCCCCTAATTTGGCATGAAGAAGACTTGGATTTTTTTTCTCGACTTCTGATACACTTAAATGATACTTATTACATAATTTAATCTTATTCTCACCAGAGATACATTTTGCACAATCATGAAGCAAACCTGCAAGCAATGCTTTTTCAACATCTTCGTCATAACGCATTGCCATGGAAGCTGCTGTATACATAACTCCCAATGTATGCTCATACCGTTCGGTATCTAACTCTGTCATTAATTTTCTTCGTATTTTTGTTATCTTCTGTTCCATATACTCTCACACTCCCATATACAGATGTTTTTTGTAAATATAATCTTCAACATCTGCCGGAACATAGGAAGCGATTGATTGCCCCTCTTTGATTGCTTCACGCAATTCATGTGAAGATATTTTTATTAACGGTGTAACTAATAATTCTATTTTTGCCTGGTACTTCTTTTCCAAATACTGGATTCTTCTTTCCATCTCTTTCCGTGTATTAATCTCGTCACGAAATGCTGCAAGAATTGTACATGTAGGAAAGATTCTTTCAGGATGCACCCAATGTTCTATCATAAACAGCGAGTCTGCACCTATGATAAAATAGAATTCATCCTCAGGATATTTGTTCTTAAAGTATTCTAAAGTACTGTAAGAACAAGAGACTTCTCTTCTCTTCGCTTCATATAATTCCAGTCGAAATTCCTCATACGGAGCAATAGCTAATTGAACCATTTCAACACGTTCCATGACATCCGTTTTCATAGATGTATTGTCCTTGTGAGGTGGATTCCCATTTGGCATATACCAGATCTGATCCAATCCAAACATTTCATAAGCTGCTTTTCCAAGCATCAAATGTCCATTATGAATAGGATCAAAAGTTCCTCCCATAATCCCTATTTTCATAACGTTCGCTCCATCTTATGGCAATTCAATTCGTTTATTTTTATCTTTTCCTTCTTTATACAACACAATTTTTTTACCAATCACCTGTACTACCTGTGATTTTGTACGTTCTGCAAGTATCTCTGCCAAAGCCCGTGGATCGTCCGCACAGTTCTTCAGAACACTGACCTTAATCAGTTCTCTTGCATTTAATGCCTCTTCAACAGCTTTTGTGAGCTCAGGCGTCATACTATTTTTTCCAATCTGAAAAATCGGATCCATCGTCATCGCAAGGCTTTTCAAATATGCTCTTTGCTTTGTCGTCATCTTTTTACTCCTTCATCTCTATATCGTCATTTATTTATAGTAATCAAACTGTAATCCATACATACGCACGGTATCACCTTCCTGAATTCCAGCTTCTTCCAATTCATCCAGAATACCTGTATCTTTTAAAAACTTCTGGAAAAAAGCAAATCCTTTCTCCGAATCCAGATTTGTGTAACCAAGCATTTTTTCAATCTTTGGACCTTCTACAACATAGATTCCCTCTTCCACTTCGACAGTATACGGAAGATCTTCATATATTAATTCTTCTTCAGGGAAATATTCCTGTTCAAAGATAACTGGTGCTTGGTCTAGTTCTTTTAATCGATCTGAAACATAATATAAGAGTTCCTGAATTCCCTTTCCTGTTACACCTGAAATCGGAAATACTTTGATTCCCTTTGGTTCAAATTCATCTTTCAGACGCTTTAACGGATCTTCCCCATCAGGGTAAATTACATCAATCTTGTTGGCCGCAATAACTTGTGGACGCTGTGCTATCTCAGGATTATAGGCTTCCAATTCTGCATTTATTTTATAAATATCATCTACTGGATCTCGTCCTTCAGTACCTGCCGCATCAACAACATGTATCATAAGTTTTGTACGTTCAATATGGCGTAAGAACTCATGTCCAAGTCCTACACCTTCAGATGCGCCTTCAATCAGGCCCGGAATATCTGCCATAACAAATCCTCTTCCATCAGGAAGATCGACGACTCCCAGATTCGGATTCAGAGTTGTAAAATGATAATTTGCAATTTTAGGCTGAGCATTTGTCACACGTGACAGCAATGTGGATTTCCCTACGTTAGGGAATCCTACAAGTCCAACATCTGCTATAACTTTCAATTCCAGATTTACCCAGAGTTCACGGGAAGGCTGCCCTGGCTGCGCATATTTAGGAACCTGCATGGTCGCTGTTGCATAATGTTGATTGCCCAGGCCACCTTTTCCGCCTTTTAATATAATCTGGCGTCGATTATCCCCAGACATATCGGCAATGACTTTTCCAGATTCTGCTTCTTTTATGACTGTGCCTTCTGGAACCTTCAATATAATATCTTCTGCATCTGCACCATGACATCTGCGTTTCCCGCCCGGCTCTCCATCTTTAGCGGTATATTTTCTTTTATGACGAAAATCCTGCAATGTATTCAGTCCTTCATCAACCTCAAAAATAACATCGCCGCCGCGTCCTCCATCGCCACCGTCTGGGCCTCCATTTGGTACATATAACTCCCGGCGAAAGCTTACATGGCCGTCACCGCCTTTTCCTGATCTGATAAATATCTTTGCTCTGTCTGCAAACATATACTTATTCCTCTCTTATTTACAAAAAAGAGTGCTGCTATATAACTGAATGTCAGTTATCCTGCAACACTCTCTTCAACTCATAACTACTTAAGCTACCGGATAGATAGAAACCTGTTTCTTATCTCTTCCTTTTCTCTCAAATCTTACAACGCCATCTACAAGTGCGAACAATGTATCATCACCGCCACGTCCAACGTTAACACCTGGGTGAATCTTTGTTCCGCGCTGTCTGTAAAGGATATTACCAGCTTTTACAAACTGTCCGTCTGCTCTCTTGGCACCAAGTCTCTTAGACTCAGAATCTCTACCATTCTTTGTAGAACCAACACCTTTTTTATGAGCGAAAAACTGAAGGTTTAATTTCATCATGGTTGCTGCACCTCCTCGAATGTTAAATCAATATATTCTGCATAGTTTTCATCATCCACCATTTGTTCCAATCCGAGAATCATAGTTTTTAACAACAACTCTGCTTCTTTCGAAGGTGAATCACTTAAATAAAAAGCAATTATCCCTTCTTCCTGATCACTGTCCACAGAAAACTCATCTTCTGCATACAGATCAATCGCATTTATTGTATTCAGCACCAGCACTGAAGCTGCGGCACATACGATATCCTGTCCTTCATCCGCATATTCAGCATGCCCTTTTGTCTGAAACCCTATGCATTCTTTTCTGTCGTTCTGAAAAATGGTTACATGAATCATGGATCTTCTCCAAATTAAGCATTGATTTTGTCAATCTTTACTGCTGTATACTGCTGTCTGTGACCGTTTTTCTTATGGTATCCAGTTTTTCTCTTATACTTGTAAACGATGACTTTCTTAGCTTTGCCGTTCTCTACAACAGAAGCTTCTACTGTTGCTCCTTCAACGGTTGGATTACCAACTTTTAATTCGTTGTCACTTACTGCAAGCACCTGGTCAAATGTATAAGTTTCACCAGCTTCTACACCAAGTTTTTCTACTTTAATGATATCGCCTTCGGCTACTTTGTACTGTTTACCACCTGTTGCTATAATTGCGTACATATGGCACCTCCTATTATCATTACTCGCCAACTACGGTGTCCGTTACGGACTTATAAACCTCGTTGTGCGGCATACTGGTATATAATAGCATATGATCTTTCAAAAATCAAGTATTCTTATGAAAATTTATTTGCAAAAAAATCAATGCACTTACTACTAGAATGATCCCGAATATATTGTAGATATTCAACGTCTCCTGATACAAAAGGACACCCCAAAGACTGGCTGCGACTACTTCAAAAGAAGCTATGATTGGAGCTTTGCTGCTCTCCATATATTTAAGTCCAATGGAATAAAAGATATATGGAAATGCCAGTGTTACCACACTCCCTACAATCACCAATGGCATTTTGGAAAGATGATCCGATATTAAGCGAATTGTGTCAACTGGTTCACAAATGATCAGCGTTGCAAAAGATGCAAATAAAAATGTATAAAATGTCAAAGTAAGCGAATCATATTTATCCATTATTGCTTTTCCAAGGATTGTATAGAGAGAATATCCTAGCCCTGAACAAAGACCAATGAATAAAGTGATCATCTTGTGTTCTCCCAGACCCGTGTCGGACAGTCCGACAACCAGAACACAGCCGACAAATGACATCAGTAATGCAACAATCTTCTGAAACGTTATCTTTTCCTTAAAAAATATTACTGATAAAATCATAACAAAAAAAGGAGCTGTATATAATAAGACCACTGCTACAGAAAGAGATGCCCTCTGTACAGTCTCTGCATATGCCAGGTTATTGACAAACAGACTTCCGATCCCTGTTCCCAAGAACCATTGAATATCTTTTTTTTCAATTTTTAATTTCTTACGATCTGTAAGCAATAGAAATATTGCTAAAACAATCGTTGAAACACAGATTCTGACAGCCGTTATCTGACGAGTATGGAAACCGATATCTGCAATATATCGAGTAACTATTCCCATAGATCCCCAGAGGACAGACGCAAGTAAAACAAAAAATGGAGCAGTTTTCTTCATAGATTCTCCTTAAAGATACTCTCTTTATAAATTTAACAATTTGCAGGCATTTTTAGAAAATATCATTTCTTTTTCTTCTTCTGTCAACGGCATATTGGATAGGATTTCTACAAATTCCTTCTGCCCTCCCCACGGTGAATCCGTTGCAAATAATATTTTATCTGCGCCATGATTTCTCACGATCCGAACAAACTGTTCTTCTGGCATACGATCTAACACTACTCCAGTATCAAAATACACATCTTGACCGACCAGATAATCCTCCACATCATCCCACAGTTCATTTCCACCCATATGGGCAAGAATCATCTTTTCAGGTTCCACTTCTTTTAATACCTCGCAAGCCATCTGTGGTGTACAGTGAACATCTTCTGGACACTTCGGATCTACACCTGCATGTACAACAATAATAAATCCCAGCTCAGATGCATAAGAAATTAATCTTTTGAAACATATATCATTAAAATACATATCCTGATAATCTGGATGCAGTTTTATTCCTTTCATTCCCATAGATTTGATTTCGCGAAGCTGTTCCTTATAATTAATACTTGCAGGATGAATACCTCCAAAAGAAATAACCGATCCTTCCAGATACTTCGCTGCGAACCGATTGACCGATTCAATCTGCGATACTTTCGTGACTGCCGGAAGTGCCACTGAGATATCAATACCAGCTTCTTCTGTTGATTCCAGCAACCCATGATAAGTGCCGTCTGTAAATGGTCTGATCTGACAGACATTTTGTAAAAATTCTATGGTTCCTTTCGCTATCTTATCTGGAAACATATGTGTATGAAAATCAATAATCATCTAATCCTCACATTCTTTCATCTTATCATAGCAATATCCAATGATATCACGTCTTGTTATAATTCCAATAAAATGTCCCTGATCATCCACAACCGGGACAAAATTCTGTTCCATAGCTTTACCGATCAAATCTTCCATATTGGATTTTGCAGTCACACATTGATAGTCAAGTCTGCGCTCGACTTTCATAATACTAATATCTTCTGCATCTTTCAAATTCAATATATTCCACTTTTTCAAAGACCACAAAAGATCACCTTCAGTAATAGACCCTACATATTTCCCCTCTTTATTTAAGATCGGTACAGAAGAATACTTGTGGTATTCCATGATCTCCAGCGCCTGCCGCAGAGTATGGTAGTCATAAATATACGCCAGTTCGCTTTTAGGCTTAATAAAAAACAAAATATTCATGATGAAGACCTCCCCAAGTCTTTATAAGTTAAATCATTGTATTAACAAATATGTCATAAATCGCATTAATTGCAACACTGAAATCATGGTTTCTTACACCAATGATAATATTCAATTCACTGGACCCCTGATCAATCATTTTTACATTCACATTTGCATGTGCCAACGCAGAGAATATTCTTCCAGAGGTTCCCCTAGTCGCACGCATACCTCTTCCTACAACAGCAATCAAAGCAAGATCGGATTCTAACTCGAGAAAATCCGGCTCTACAGCTCTGTGAATACCTGCAATAACTTTCTGCTCTTTCTCTTCAAATTCATCCTGATGAACAAAAATTGTCATTGTGTCAATTCCAGAAGGCATATGCTCAATAGAGATATCATTTTCTTCAAAAACTTCCAACACTTTTTTACAGAATCCTACTTCCGAGTTCATCATTGCCTTTTCTACCGTAATAGAGGCAAAGTCTTTCTTACCGGCAACTCCTGTGATTACGAATCTTGGCTTTCTGCAAGTGTCTTCGACAATTAATGTTCCTTTATCCTCTGGTGCATTTGTATTACGTATATTAATAGGAATTCCTTCCTTTCGAACTGGGAAAATCGCATCTTCATGCAAAACAGATGCTCCCATATAAGACAATTCTCGCAATTCCCGATATGTAATCACATCGATCGATTTTGGATTCTTTACAACCCTCGGATCTGCAATCAGAAAACCTGATACATCTGTCCAGTTTTCATACATCTCTGCGTGAACAGCTTTTGCAACAATCGAACCTGTAACATCTGATCCGCCTCTTGAAAATGTTTTAATTCTTCCGTCTGGCATAGATCCATAGAAACCCGGAATAACAGCACGCTCTGTCTTGGCAAGTCTCGCAGAAAGAATTGCATCCGTTTTTTCACTGTCAAAATTGCCATCTTCATCAAATTTAATTACATCTGCAGCATCAATAAATTCATATCCCAAATATGCTGCCATAACGATACCATTTAAATATTCACCTCTTGATGCAGCATAATCTCTTCCGATCTTACGGCTGAAGTTGGTACGGATCGTCTTAAATTCATCGTCCAGACTAATCGACAGACCAAGGCCCTGGATAATCTCATCATAACGTGCCTTAATTGCCAATAGCTGCTTTTCTACTTCTTCTTCATATTCATCATGGTCTAAAATAGCAATCCCATAACAACTATATAACATATCCGTAACCTTTGTATCATCTGGCGTACGTTTTCCAGGTGCTGAAGGAACAACGTATTTTCTACTTTCTTCCTTCCGGATAATTCTGCCAACTTTTTTAAACTGCTCGGCACTTGCCAACGAACTTCCACCAAATTTTACAACCTTCTTCATCTTTTCTGTAATCCTCCAAACTGCTTTTTCTACTGGTTTTACTTATACTCTTTCCATATATTACATCATTTTCCAGACATCTGCAATGGACTATCTTCATGAAATTTAATACTGAACAACATCTGCAAATGTAGCATTTGATGCTTTTTGCAAATCAGCAGGTCTTAACTTAATCTGCATTCCAAGTTTTCCCCCACTTACATGCATATACTCTAATGCTTCTGCTGATTCCTGAATAACCGTTGGAAATTGCTTTTTCATACCAATTGCCGTACATCCTCCACGCACATAGCCTGTAACTTTTGTCAAATCCTTCAGATGAAGCATTTCCAAAGATTTTTCACCGACAACTTTAGCTGCTTTCTTAAAATCAATCTCTTCTTCAATCGGAATTACAAACACATAATGCTGTCCTGTCTTCCCCGTTGTCACCAGGGTCTTATATACAAGCGAATGATCATATCCCAATTTATCTGCCACCTGGATTCCATCTGTAAACTCATCACATTCATATTCCTCATATTCATAAGGAATCTTTTGACGATCTAACATACGCATTGCATTAGTCTTTACTTCTTTTTTACTCATAAGATTCAACTCCTAATATGATATCTGTTCCTAATGATTCCAGCGAAACAAAAGCCTCTTCTGATGAAGTATCCGAATTCTCAGCATATACTTCCAATCGATGAAAATGAAGCGGCACTTCTTCTGGATTCTCCCCAATATATGACAAAAAAGCTTCCATAACAAGATTCGGCTTCAGATTCTGTTCGCTTCCTGTAGCTAATAAAAGATATATATTATCTTCTGACACCTGCATTTTATAGATCATCGGTTTGATATCTACTTCTTTTTCACTACGTTTTGTTTTCTTCCATACAACAATTTGTGGTTGGGCCATAAAGGAATCAACCTTTTCTGACCAATCCCGCGGAACAGGTAGCATGACATCAGACGACTTAAAAGACTCCAAAAGTGTCACTTTATAATCGGCAGCATCAACAATAGTCATACCACTATATTTCTTATCATCCGGGATCTGTCGAAAGCTTACGATCTCAATCCCCTCTACCATAACCTGATTCATTCTGCGTACAGCCTCTTTTGAATCAATCGGTTCCTTTAATTCGATATCCAGATACTCACCATCACTAGTAATGCCTACACCCAGAGGCTGCGCAAAAGACATAATCATATGCGGGCTGTACCCGCCAGTGAAAGCGATAGGAATATCCGCCCGCCGCATAACCTTCTGAAAGAATCGCATAACATCCAGATGACCTATAAACTTCATAATCCCATATTTTCGAAATTTAATTCTTGCCTTCAAAACAGACACCTCCTCCGAATGTTGCTGCTCCACAACCAGAGCACTGGATCCTACAATTCGGTGTGGTTTCCCCCCTCATTGCACGTTCCCATTCTCTTCTCAAAAATGCTTTGGTTACTCCGATATCAATAAAATCCCATGGGAAGATCTCGGATTCATCGCGTTCTCTTAAGTTATAGAACCCTATATCAATTCCCGTATTTTCAAATGCTTTCATCCACTTTTCGTTATCAAAAGTCTCACTCCAGGAATCGTAGATACATCCTGACTGATAGGCTTCCAAGAGCACTTTACTGACTCTCCTGTCTCCACGGGCAAATACACCTTCCAATACTGTAACTTCCGCATCATGCCAGTGATACTTTAAGCTCTTACGGTTTAATTGCTCTTGAAATTCATGTTTTACAACTGCTGCTCTGGCAATGTATTCCTCATTCGTATACATTCTCGCCCATTGAAAAGGAGTAAAAGGCTTTGGAATAAAGAAAGAAGTACTTGTCGTTATCTGACACTTTCCATTACGTTGATCCTTAGGAATCTCATAATAACGTCTTGCAATCTTATCTGCAAGCCTTGGGATCTCTTTCATGTCCTCTTCTGTCTCCGTCGGAAGTCCCAACATGAAATAAAGCTTGACCTTATTCCATCCACCTTCAAATGCCTGTCCGGCACCATCCAGAATAATTTCTTCTGTAAGACCTTTGTTGATTACATCTCTCATACGCTGAGAGCCAGCCTCCGGCGCAAATGTCAGACTGCTCTTACGAATATCCTGAACCTTCCCCATTACATCCAGAGAAAATGCATCGATTCTAAGAGAAGGCAAAGAGATATTGATTCCCTGATCTTTAAATTCATCTATCAAAAAAGTAACGAGTTCTTTTAACTGACTATAATCACTGGAACTTAAAGAGCTTAATGAAATCTCTTCATGTCCGGTATTTTTTAACATATCGTATGCACATTGCTTGAGCATCTCAACATCACGTTCTCGTGTTGGGCGATACAACATACCAGCCTGACAAAACCGACATCCCCGGATACATCCCCGCTGAATCTCTAATACCACTCTGTCCTGTGTCGCTTTAATGAATGGAACTACAGGAGCCTGTGGATAAAACGTTTCGGTCACATCTAATACCATCTGCTTGTGAATCTTCTCTTTTGCGTGTGGATTATTCGGAATAAATGAAGCAATCGTCCCATCCTCTTTATATTCTACATCATAAAATGCCGGGATATAGACACCTTCTATTTCCGCAGCTTTTTCAAAGTAGTTCTTTTTAGAACCACCATTTTTCTTGTTTTCTTTATAAAGATCCATCAATTCATAATATACGGTCTCACCTTCACCGATATAGAACATATCAAAAAATTCGGCAAGCGGTTCTGGATTATAAGTACAAGGTCCTCCCCCAATTATAATCGGATCATCCTCCGTACGTTCACTGGATTTTAATGGAATCCCGCTAAGATCCAGTACCTGAAGAATGTTTGTATAACACATTTCATACTGAATCGTAATTCCCAGAAAATCAAATTCTTTGATTGGATCCTGTGATTCTAAGGCGAAAAGTGGGATATGCTCCTCTCGCATGATTTGATCCAGATCCATCCAGGGGGAATAGACTCGCTCACACCATATGTCCTCTCTTCGGTTAAACATATCATACAATATCTGTATTCCCAGATGAGACATTCCAATCTCATAGACGTCTGGGAAACACATCGCAAATCTAATATCTATGTTTTCTTTAGATTTCATCACGGAGTTTACTTCTCCTCCGATATAACGTGCTGGTTTTTCTATTTTCATTAAAATATCATCACTTAACGCCAGTTTTCTCACTAATTAACACCTCATTATCATAAAATTAACATAAACTCTGACCATCTATCTGCTCACTTCTTCAAATTGTACTATAACAAATCAGATATGTCAAAAACGATATTCGGTTTTTCATATATAAGCAAAGAAAAACGACCAACTATCATAGCTGATCGTTCCCTAATTATATTATTACTTTACATCGCTTCCCATTTCTTTCTGTTTTCTCGACTCTTTCCCAGAATTGTTAAATACTTCTCGATCTAAAGCTTTATTTTGATTAGCAACAATCGTTGTACATACTGCATCACCTGTAATGTTAACAGCAGTTCTGGTCATATCCAGAATACGGTCAATACCCATGATAAGACCGATTGCTTCTACCGGAAGTCCTACGGAGTTAAATACCATTGTCAGTGTAACAAGGCCAACACTTGGAACACCCGCTGTTCCAATAGATGCCAGAGTTGCAGTACCAATAACCGTTAGATAATCTGTCAAACTAAGATGAATCCCAAATGCCTGTGCCGCAAAAACAACTGCCACACCTTGCATAATTGCTGTTCCATCCATATTGATCGTAGCACCAAGAGGAATCGTGAATGAAGAAATCTTCTTAGACACACCCATCTTTTTGCTCAAAGTGTCAATGGACATTGGGATCGTCGCATTAGATGTTGCCGTTGAAAACGCAAATGCCATGACAGGGAAGAAATTCTTAATGAATATAATCGGATTCAGCCCGGTAAATACTTTCAATAGCGCCATATATACTACGAAACACTGAATTGCAAGAGCAATCAATACACCTATCATATATTTCGCCAGTGGAACAAATGCGCTGAAACCAATATTCGCAAAAGTTCTGGAAATCAGGCAAAACACCCCTATTGGTGCCAGACTCATGACCATCATAGTCATTTCCATCATAATATCATTGAACTGACTGAAGAAGTTACCGACGGTCTCTGTGCGCTCTCCTAATTTTGCAAGAATAATACCTACAATCAACGCAAACACAATAATCTGTAGCATATTTCCATTCGCAAGTGAATTGATCGGATTATCAGGAATAATATTCAATAATGTATCCGTAAGGCTTGTAGCTTCCATGCTCTGCACATCCGCCGCATTGGACTGAACCGCACTCATATCCAATCCAACACCTGGATTAATAATATTTCCAACAGAAAGTGCTACCGTAACAGCAAGGGCTGTTGTAAAGAGATAAAAAACCAAAGTACGCACACCGACAGTTCCTAATTTCTTCGTATCACCGATAGACATACTTCCACATACCAGAGAACAGAATACCAAAGGAACAACCAGCATCTTCATCAGACGAATGAAGCCTTGTCCAATTACATATAATATTCCTTCTACAATTATGTCATCTTTTATATGGCTGGATGGTACCATATAACATAATATAATTCCAAATATTGCTCCCAAGATCAACGAAATAAATATCTTCGTTGTAAGCCCTATCTTTTTCTTTTCTTTTGCTTTTTTCATATTACACCACCTCATTCATATATTCCTTTAATGAATCCTTCCAATCCGGCATCTCATAAACATCTATGATCCTAAGGATAAAATTATCAAGCACCGCATATGCCGGTCTGGCAGAAGAAAGATCAGATTCATTGGTAGGAACGGTTTTTAATTCTGCATTCTTACCTGCAAGTCTCAATATCTCCAGCGCAAATTCATATCGATTACATACACCTTTGCAAGTAGCATGATATGTTCCATATTCGTTGGTCTGAATCAGATATAGAATAATTCTTGCAAGATCCTTGGCACTTGTCGGAGAACCAAACTGATCTGATGCTACAGATAGTACCTTCCCTTCCTCAGCAGCTGCAAGGACTCTGGTCACAAAATTATTTCCTCTTCCATAGACCCAATTACTTCGAACGATAAAATGCTTGTGTGTGAACTCTTTTACATAATTCTCGCCAGCTCTTTTCGAACGTCCATACACAGTCTTGGGATTGGTATCATCAAACTCACTATAAGGAGTCTTACTCAGTCCATCGAACACATCATCTGTGGACAGCTGCACCATCTTCGCACCCACCTTACGTGCCACGATACTCAAGTTTCTCGCACCCAGTGCATTGACTCTATATGCCAGTTCCGGTTCCCTCTCACACAGATCAACATCCGTAACTCCGGAACAGTTAATAATGACATCTGGACGATTGATCTCTCCGAAACTAAGTACTTCGTCTGTCTTAGTGATGTCCAATTCTTCTTTATCTGTGTTAAACACTTCCATTTCCAAAGGATCAATCACATCGTTAATTGCAGTTCCAAGCTGCCCGTTCGAACCTACAATCCATACTTTTAACATATAAAAACCTCCTCAACATACGAAAAGCGTTGATTTTACTATAATCAACGCTTTATCTTCTCATTACGAATATTATATCAATTTCAATAAACAGTGTCAAGTTATAGGTTTTTCCATACTTCTGCCACATCCAGATCATAAGTAATTTCTTCCACAATGCGATCGCTGTCTACATTCAACACTTCCTTTTCCTGGGTCTTCATAGTTACAAACACCGCAAAAAGCATAAAACATAGAAATGCACGTAACCCAAGTGTTCCCCGTACAGGTATCTGGTCTTCTCCATATATTTCTCGATATGCCATTCCATAACGAGGATGAACGGCCGGTATTGATCTACGGTCACTATAAAGTTCCCTCGTCTGCTCCAATAATTGCCTTCTACGCTTTTCTGAATCATTCAAGAATATCACCCCGATAAACTATATGATTCAGAAATCCTTTCTATTCATCTTCAGACACTAGCGTTCAGCCAATTCTTTGATAATATCTTCCCAGGTAATTCCTTTTTCTACCATTAATACCATGGCATGGTAGAGGAAGTCCGATAATTCATACTTTACCTCTTCCGGATTCGGATTCTTTGCCGCAATAACAACTTCTGTAGCTTCTTCTCCAACTTTCTTCAGAATCTTATCAATTCCTTTGTCAAACAGATAATTCGTATAAGAACCCTCTTTTGGATTCATTTTTCGGTCGACAATAGTAGCATATACCGACTCAAATACCTTTAACGGATTGGTCTCATCATAATCCGTTCCTGCAAGCGGCTGGAAAAAGCATGTTGGATTTCCTGTATGACACGCCACACCAACCTGATCTACCTTTGCAAGCAATGTATCATAATCGCAGTCAATTGTCAGAGACTTTACATACTGAAAATGCCCACTTGTCTCACCTTTGACCCAAAGCTGTTGTCTACTCCTGCTAAAATAGGTCATCTTACCTGTCTTAATCGTCTGATTAAACGCTTCTTCATTCATATAAGCCAGCATCAATACTTCCTGTGTTTTGTAGTGTTGAACAACCACAGGAAGTAAGCCCTGCTCATTGGTTTTAAATTGGGAAAATTCCATAATACTCTCAAAAGAAGTCATTGCAATATCTTCTTTTCCACATTTCGTCTTAAATGCATCAAAATCCATATCCGTCTGACTGACATATTTCCCGGACAGTCCTTTCACACCAGAACATTTCAGGATTTTGAATAACTCATCTTCTTCCATCGTATCCGTCACAATTACACATGGAACATCCGTTACATTAACAACAGAATTCAAGTCTAATCTATGCATAAATACAATTTCACTGCAGCATTCCTGAATAATGTGCTGATGTTTGAATAATGCATCAAAATCCTGCAAGGAAACTGCCAGTTTTTCCTTACCAAATCTCTTGGCAGCATCTTCCAGAAGCTTTCCACTTCCTTGCTTTGAAAAATTGACCATTGCTCGTTTTGCACCTGCATATAATATTTTCTTAATATCTTCCTGTCTCTTTACATTACCACCAGCTACCATTGGAATACGAATCACACGATTCATACGTTTCATCAAATCTATCGACTCATCATGTTCCTCATCCGATTCTGATAAATCAAATATCAATAATTCATCCGCTCCATTGTCACTATAACTCTTCGCAAGTGCAACAGCATCTTCTGAAATTACAGTATGGTCATCGAACCATTTTACAGCTTTTCCTCCTGCAATAAACAGGCAAGGAATCAATTTTTTAAAATTCATATCTATCTTCTCCTTTTATAGGCTTCCTTTTGTCGTCCATGCTTCCTGTATTCTCGGCTCATCCATCGTTGCCATGTCCAGAGCTTTTCCAAAACTTTTAAACAGTGCTTCTGCCTTGTGATGATTGTTCTCGCCATCTAAAACACGAAGATGAATATTCATCATGGCACTATAAGATACCGCATAGAAGAATTCCTTTATCATTTCAGTGTCCATATCTCCAATGCAATCGACCGTAAATTCAGAATCAAATCTTAGATACGGTCTTCCTGACAAATCTACGGCACACAATGCCAAGGTCTCATCCATTGGAAGGATAAAATGACCATAACGCCTAATTCCGACTTTATCGCCAATTGCTTCCATTATTGCCTGTCCTAACACAATCCCAGTATCTTCAATAGTATGATGGCAGTCCACCTCGAGATCACCTTTTACCTTTACAGTTAAGTCAAATAATCCATGTCTGGCAAATCCATCCAGCATATGATTAAAAAAGCCGACCCCTGTATCAATATTTGTTTTTCCGGTGCCATCCAGATTCAATGTTACCATAATATCTGTTTCTTTTGTTTTTCTTGTACAACTGGCTGTCCGCTCCATATTACGCGCCTCCTATTTTATCTCTGTTCTTATTCAAAACGAACCTTGATGGAATTTGCATGCGCAGTTAATTGCTCTGCTTTTGCAAAATTCTCAATATCTTCATGGATCTCTTCCAGCGCTTCTCTTGAATATGCAATAATGCTTGATTTTTTGATAAAATCATCCACTGATAATGGAGAGAAAAATTTTGCAGTTCCATTCGTAGGAAGGACATGGTTTGGTCCAGCAAAATAATCTCCCAGAGGCTCACTGGAATATTCGCCTATAAAAATCGCTCCGGCATTGCGGATTTTTGTCATCACATCATAAGGATTCTTTGTCTGAATCTCCAAATGTTCTGACGCAATATCATTTGCAATCTCAATCACTTCTTCCATGGTATCTGCCACAAGGATATATCCATAATTATCCAAAGACTTCTGTATAATTTCTTTTCGGGATAATACTTTTACGAATTCATCCACTTCGTCCGATACCTTTTGTGCCAATTCTTCACTTGTCGTTACCAGAATTGCAGATGCTAATTCATCATGTTCTGCCTGCGACAGCAGATCCGCTGCAACATATCTGGGATTGGCCGTATCATCTGCAATGACGAGAATCTCACTTGGTCCTGCAATGGCATCAATACTGACATGACCATAAACTGCTTTCTTCGCCAACGCTACATATATATTGCCAGGTCCCACAATCTTATCTACTTTTGGAATACTTTCCGTACCATAGGCTAATGCTCCGATTGCCTGCGCTCCTCCTACTTTGTAGATCGCATCTGCACCTGCCTCGCAGGCCGCAATCAGAGTATTCGGCGTAACTTTACCATCCCTTCCCGGAGGTGTCACCATAATAATTTCATCCACACCGGCTACCTTTGCCGGAACAATATTCATCAATACAGAAGACGGATAGACAGCTTTCCCGCCCGGCACATACACGCCAACTCTATGTAATGGTGTTACCTTCTGTCCAAGCATCGTCCCATCTGGTTTACTGTCAAACCAACTGTATTGTCTCTGCTTCTCATGATAAGTCTTAATATTATGCAGTGCCTTTCGGATAATGTCGACCAATGCCGGATCTGCCAGATCATATGCCTCCTGAATCTCTTCTTCTGTAACCCGGATATTCTCAGCAGATATAATTGCTTGATCAAACTTCTTCGTATAATCAAAAAGTGCCTGGTCTTTTTCTGTTTTCACGCGTTCTAAGATCTCAGCGACTCCCTGTTCATACTGACCATAATTATTAGGACTTCTCTTTAAAAGATCTTCCAAAAGATTCTGTCTCGTATCTTTATCCAAATGTTGTATTCTCATACAATCGCATCCTTTCTATATTATCTATATCTGTATCTGTGTACGAAGCTTTGTAAGAAGTGACTTAATTCTGTCGCTTTCCATACGCATGCTCACTGGATTCACGATCATTCTTGCAGACAGAGGACATACTTCTTCTAATACTTCCAGACCATTTTCCTTCAAGGTAGACCCAGTCTCAACAATATCTACAATTACTTCTGACAATCCTACAATCGGAGCAAGCTCAATAGAACCATTTAACTTAATGATCTCTACCGTCTGATGCTTGGTATTATAGAAATAGTCCTTAGCAATGTTCGGATATTTCGTCGCAACGCGAATCAACTCATGATGTTGAAGTAATGGTGCTGCATCCTTATAACCACAGACACACATTCTGCACTTTCCATATCCAAGATCAAGCACCTCGTGGACTTTACGCCCCTCCTCAAGGATGGTATCTTTTCCTACAACTCCGATATCAGCTGCACCATACTCTACATAAGTAGGAACATCAGGACCCTTTGCAAGAAAGAATCGAAGTTTTAATTCTTCGTTTGTAAAGATTAATTTTCTTGAATCTTTATCTTTCATTTCCTCACAGGTAATTCCAATCTTTTCAAATAATTCCAGTGTCTGTTTTGCCAGACGTCCTTTTCCCAAAGCAAATGTAAGGTATCTCATGTTGTCACTAACTCCTATCTGTACTATTCACAATCTTATGCTCACCAGTCACCAGATTAATCATGGTAATTTCCCCTGATTTCTTGATGTAAATCAGATTGCCGGCATAATATTCTTTTCCATATGCTACATAATCTTCTAATAGCTTTCCTTTGTCTTTCTTAATAAGTTCTGCATTCTTTGCCTTTCTTCGGAAATCTTTTGCGAGGGCAATAGCCTCTCTTTGTTTTCCTTCATCGTATATGATCATTGTATTCTTTCTGGTATATACAATGCGAATTTTCTGGCGAGTCAAAGCATTCATCAATTCATCCAGTACAATAGCAAAGCCTATAGACGGAGATTGCTTGCCGAACTTTTCAATCAAATGATCATATCGTCCACCTTTTACAATCGCATCTCCTGTTCCGAATGTATATCCCCGGAAAATAATACCTGTATAATATCCATACGTACCTGTCATACTCAAATCAAAGTTCACGAACTTTTCTACCCCGTATAGCTTTAATGTATCATAGATCTTTTCCAGGCGGCGAATTGCCATTACACCTTTTGAATTCGGTGCAATATTTTTAGCATGAACGAGAATATCTACGCCACCGACCAACTCGTTTAGTGCAGCGAACGCCTCTTTAGAACTTCTCTTCACCTGGATACTCTCAAGAAATTCTTCTACTCCAAAGTAATTACGATTATTGATCAATTCTCTGACACGCTCTTCTGCTTCTTCATCCAGGCAGGCATCTTCTATCAGGCTCTGAAAGAAGTCTACATTTCCCACATTTAACTGAAATTCTTTTAATCCTATCGTAAGCAGAGATTCAATGACCAGTGCAAGCATCTCAGCATCTGCCTCAACAGAATCATCTCCCATTAACTCAGCACCCATCTGAGTTGTCTCACGCAGACGTCCCTGATAATTAGAATGGTTTACAAACGTGTTTCCGGTATAACAAAGACGAATCGGCAATTCTTCTTCTTTGAATAAGGTTGCAACTGCACGCGCGATGGACGGAGTGATATCCGGACGCAGTGCAAGTGTATTCCCGTCTTTATCAAAAAACTTATATAAATCTTTGGATGGAATGGTACCAATCTCTTTTCCAAACACATCAAAATATTCAAATGTCGGTGGCTGGATATCATGGTATCCGTAGAGGTGAAATACCTTTTTAAGACGTCCTTCCAGCGCAAGTCTTTTTCCACATTCTACATTGTATATATCTCTGACTCCTTCCGGAGTATGCAATACTTTTTTCATATTTCCTCCAAAATCATTGTAATCTTTCCACTTTAACATGCTACCACGTTAAAAACCTTATTGAATTATAAGCATTTTCCTACTCTTTGTCAAGTTCCTCTCTCAGTTCCAAATCTAAGTTTATTGCGTCGAGATAAGGGACGTAACATCCATGATGAAATTCCATAAAAAACCGGTCATCCAACTCTTCCAAGCGAAAACTTTTTCTGCCGCCTTCTTTTGCCCTCTTCCAGAACACCAACAATTCTTTAAGGCGCATATAATATAAAATATTTTTCGCTGAATAATAGATTAATATAAAAGCAATTCCATCCTGTTTTTCAAAATTAATCATGAACTGAATCTGATGCTCATGAATATTCTGCAGTGGAAATGTATCCGCCACACATTCCTTTGCGTCAAAACACACAGGGATGCCTTGAACTGCTCCAATATAATCAATCGTACTTCTCTGATCAAAATATGCCAACGTAATATGACGATGTTCCTTATCCATTTTTACCGGCGTGATTGGTGTCGGAATCTTCTGCATCAACGCCAGTCCTTTTTCCAGATACCATTCATTGGTCCGATTGACCATCTCTTCTAATGTTGAACCTCTAAGGCCTCTTGAGTTCCATGTTGCCATGCTGTCTCCTTTATTACTTTCCAAAATTCTGTCGGTACTTTCGCTGTATAAGTTTTTCTCGAAACATCTTCAAACGGAGATGTCAGCTCTGGAAATTCAAGCTGATATGCATGCAGCAGCTGAGATGTAACCTTATACTTTTTCCGAAAAGAATCATTCCAGACGCAATCTCCATACTTGTAATCTCCCAAAAGTGGGTGTCCTTCAGATGCAAGATGAGCACGGATTTGATGAGTTTTTCCGGTAATCAGATGAACACGCAGCAATGTCATCGAATCATTCCAGGCAATCGGAACATATTCTGTCTCAATCGGAACATCACCAGACTTACTTACCGTTACTTTATTCGTTCTCTCATCTTTTTGAATATATCCATAAATATGCCTGGGCTTTAGAATTCTTCCTTTTACAATGCACAGATAATACTTTTTCAATGTTCTTTCTTTCAAAAGATGTCCCATGGTCTGTAGACAAATGAGTGTCTTTCCAGCCACAATCAATCCGCTGGTATTGCGATCCAGTCGATTACAAATAGAAGGTCTGAATGTCTTCAAATCCTCTTCGCTGATTTCTTTCTTATTAATAAGATATGATATCACATATTCTACTACAGAAATATCACTCTTTTCAGCCCTTTGTGACAACATACCAGAAGGCTTATTGATTAGCAGTATCTGTTTGTCTTCATATACAATATCCAAAGGAACAGATTCTATTCTATCGACAGAAGAATTCTGGAATGGAGAAGAAAACTTTTGAATTGTTTCATCAGCCAAAAATAACTTCACACTGTCTCCAACAGATAATTTTTCATTTCCCGTTGCTTTCTTACCATTCAGCACAATATTTTTCTTTCGAAGCATCTTATATATGAAACTGCATGGTGCCTCACTTAAGTATTTTTTCAATAGTTTATCCAGTCTTTGTCCAGCTTCATTAGGTTTTATTACAATCTCTTTCATAGTAGTCCTTTTTAGAAACACTTATATTACATAGAAATACTTAAGATAATATTCTTAATTTCTCGTTCTTTCTTCCTTGAGTTCGGCTTATCGACCGCCGCAATATTATTCATTCCCTCTGCCCGCGATAAAAACGCAACATAATCATGAAATATTTTCACCGTCATCTTATCATATCGATGATTTTTTAAAATATTCTTGATATGCTTTGCAAGTGCTGTTTCATCCGTCTTAGGGCTGCTCGTATAACCACATACTATATGGTCTGAGATTACGATTGCATCAACCGGCATTACTTTTTCACTGCTTGTGATGACCATATCATAAACTTGTGTGAGAAGATTAGCTTTCTCATGAATTTCCTGATATTTTTCCGGCTCAATACTCTTATGCGGTGCCATTGTAATAAACTCAACTAACATCTTTGCTGCCGGAAGGCAGCCTACAACCGCAATTACCGTAAACAAATTCAAACGTGTTTTTGTCTGTACATATCCCAGTACAAAAATTGCAATTACAATTCCAAATTCCAGAATAGACCAAATCAGATATTTTGTTTTTTGTGATTTGATATACCCCGGATGCCCTTTTTCAATTTTCATCTTTAAGTACACTCCCTGCTATATTTCACTTATTTTGTTTGCAGCTCCCATAATATCAGTTATCCATGTATATGGCAGCAGTTTCGTCAATCCCCTTGCGCTCTTCATTGCATATCCATAGACAGATACAGGTTTTTTCCTCACAGAATCCATGAGTGCCAGTTTTACCACTTCTTTAGAAGACACTTTCACAGATGATTTAAAGGAATTTGGCAAAGATCCTGAGCGTTCAAAAAATTCTGTATCAACAGGTCCCGGACATACGGCTGTTACAAAAATGCCCCTACTTTTCAGTTCTGTTCTCAACGCCAGCGACAAACTGTACACATACGATTTCGAAGCCGCATACACAGCAAATCCAGGCTGCGGAGCAAAAGCAGCCGCAGATGCAACATTAAGAATTCTACTTCCCTTCGAAAAATAAGGCAGACAGATTTGAATCATTTTTGTCAACGCTTTACAATTCAAATCAATCATTCCACTTTGTTCTTTTATATCAACCTTTGCAAAGCATCCCATCTTGCCATATCCTGCCGCATTCACAAGCATGCGGACATCTGCCTGATGGCGATCCAATTCTCTTTCCACTCGTTCAAATATATATTCTCTTTGAAGATCACCGTCAAATGTTCTGACCGGAAGCGTCAATTGTTCCTGAAGCTCTTTTAAACGTTCGGTTCTCCTAGCTACTACCCATAATTCATCCAGATTCTTATATAATCTCGAAATCTGGCAGGCAAACGCTCTTCCCATTCCAGAGGATGCGCCTGTTATAATTGCGATTCTCACTGCAATCATCTCCTTGTATCTCTGTTATTATTTTGTTTTCTTTTTGTGAACATTGCGAATTGCTTTTTTCTTTTTCGGCTTGCCTTTTTGATTCCTGTCATTCTTTTGGTTCGGAATAAAATCAGAATGTCTTGGACGTATCAGACAATGCTTGTCATATCCGACCAGATCCATTCTTCCTGCTTTTTTCAAAGCTTCCAGTACCAAATCATAATTCTTTGGATTACGATACTGAATAAGAGCTCTCTGCATCGCCTTTTCATGAGGATTTTTCGGCACGTAGACAGGTTTCATATCTCGTGGATCCACACCCGTATAATACATACATGTAGATATCGTCGACGGAGTCGGATAAAAATCCTGCACCTGTTCTGGCATATACCCAAGATCTCTCAGATATTCCGCTAATTCAATTGCTTCCTTCATCGTTGAACCCGGATGCGAAGACATCAGATACGGCACCAGATACTGTTCTTTGTGAATTTCTTGATTAATCTTTTTATATTTTTTTACAAAAGCCTGATAAACGCTGTTTTCAGGTTTTCCCATCTTCTGAAGAACTGCATCCGACACATGTTCCGGTGCAACTTTTAACTGTCCACTTACATGAAATTCACACAATTCGCGGAAAAATGTATCATCTTTATCTGCCATCACATAATCAAATCGAATTCCCGAACGAATAAATACTTTTTTAACATTTGGCAGTTCTCTTAATTTTCTCAGTAATTGAATATAATCCTGATGATCCGCTTTCAGGTTCCGACATGGACGTGGGAACAAGCACTGCTTCTCCTTACATACTCCTCGAGTCAACTGCTTTTCACAAGAAGGATGTCGAAAGTTCGCTGTAGGTCCCCCTACATCGTGTATATAGCCTTTAAAATCCTTATCCCAGATAAACTGTCTCGCTTCAGCCAGCAGTGATTCGTGACTCCTTGTCTGCAGAATTCTTCCCTGATGAAAGGTCAAAGCACAGAAATTGCAGCCGCCAAAGCATCCACGATTGCTGATTAGACTAAACTTCACTTCTGAGATTGCCGGAACCCCTCCCATCGCTTCGTAAGATGGATGGTAAGTACGCATATAGGGGTAACTGTAAATTCTGTCCATTTCCGCCTGGCTCAATGGTCTGGCCGGCGGATTCTGAACCACATAGAGATGCTCTTCATAAGGCTCTACCAGACGTTTTCCCACGAAAGGATCCGTATTACAATACTGTGTATAAAAACTTCGGGCATAGTTCAACTTGTCCGCTTTTAAATCTTCAAAACCAGGAAGTGTAATCGCATCATATACACTATCCAGATTCTTAGCTTTATAAACAGTTCCTGGAATAAATGTAATATCTTTGACATCAATTCCACTATCCAACGCCTCAGCAATCTCTACAATAGATCGTTCTCCCATTCCATAAGACACCAAGTCCGCACCCGAATCCAAAAGCACCGACCTTTTTAAGCGATCAGACCAGTAGTCATAATGTGCCAGACGCCTTAAGCTTGCTTCAATTCCTCCCAAAATAATCGGTGTTTTCTTATATACCTGGCGAATCAGATTACTATAAACAACCGCAGCATAATCGGGCCTCTTTCCCATAACGCCGCCAGGGGTAAATGCATCTGTTTTTCTACGTTTCTTGGATACCGAATAATGATTCACCATAGAATCCATATTACCGGCAGAAACAAGGAATCCTAATCTAGGCTCACCATATTCCATAATGCTGGATTTATCCTTCCAATCCGGCTGAGCAATGATTCCTATCTTGAATCCATGTGCCTCCAGAACACGTGTAATAATTGCATGGCCAAACGATGGATGATCCACATATGCATCTCCAGATACATAGACGAAATCTACCTGCTTCCAGCCACGAGCTTCCATATCCTGTCTGCAAATAGGCAAAAAACCTTTTTCCATTCTTAAAGCACCTCATAAGTTTCTTTTTTTATTTCATCAAAACTAAATATATAATAATCTGCAAGTTCTCGTTTTTTTGCTTCTTGTGGTCTTGAAAAATCATCATCCACAGCGCATACTTTCATCCCAGCATTTTTTCCTGCCAGAATTCCCATTGGAACATCTTCAAAGACCAGGCACCGCTTTGGATCTACACCTAATTCCTGAGCAACCCTAAGGTATACATCGGGAGATGGCTTCCCAGCTGAAACTTCACAGGCACTTCGAACCACATCAAACAGTTCTGCCACATTCAAAGCTTCCAGTGTATCATCTGCAAGCCCTTTATCATTACTCGTGGCAATGCCAATTTTCTTCCCAAGGTTTCGCATCTCCAGAATAAATTCATAGACACCTTCTTTCAGAAATACTTGTGTCATATATTTATCATGCGCCATATCCATCCATTCATCCATAACCTGCTCTCGTGTACAATTCAGCTGTGGGTATGTATCCAGAAAAAACTGGGCCACTTCAATATAACTCTTTCCTTCCATGTCTTCATGGAAATTTTCAGGCTTTGTCAAATGATATTTTGCCAGATAATCATCATCAATAGATGGCCAGATCCACATAGAATCTACCAATGTTCCATCTAAATCAAATATAATTGCATCAACATCTCTAAGCATCTTAGTAGGCAATCTCTTCCAACTCCTTCTTCGTAAGCGGCCGATATTCTCCTGGTTTTAGGTTTTCATCTAGCTGAAGCTGTCCCATACTTTCTCGTTTAAGATAGACAACCTCTTTTCCCACAGCTTGAAACATACGCTTCACCTGATGGTACTTACCTTCCTGTATCGTTAATAATATCTCCGATTCTTCGCCACTTTTCAGTATTTCCAATTTTCCCGGTCTTGTCCACTCTTCTTTTTCACAAGTTCCGATATTCACTCCTCTGGCAAACGCCTCTACATCATCCAGTGTCACTTTCCCCGAAACTTTCGCGAAATAGATTTTATCTACATGTTTTTTAGGAGACAACAAAAGATGAGATAGCTGCCCATCATTCGTGATCAGCATCAGTCCCTCTGTATCTTTATCCAATCTTCCAACGGGGAAAAGATCCTTTCTCTTTTTTCCCCGAATCAGTTCAACGACCGTCTTATCCTTCCCATCTTCAGTCGCAGAGATGACCCCAGCCGGTTTATTCAACATATAGTATTCGAAAACAGCATAGGAAATTTCTTCTTTGTCAAGGGTAACACAGTCTTTTGTTTCATCCACTTTTAATTCCGGCGATTTTATAGTGTTCCCATTTACAGCCACTCTTCCCTGACGAATATATTTTTTTACTTCCTGGCGTGTCCCGACCCCCATATCCGCCATATACTTATCCAAACGAATCATCAACACAGCCTCCATCCCGGCAAATATTTATTTTTAAGAGTTCCATTTGTAAGCTTTCCCCATCCAAGCGGATAACCATCCACACATACAAGCTGCCATCCCTTTTTACTGGTTCCCGTCAGATCTTCGACGTCCACTGTTTCTCCCTTTAAATACCTCGCAACTCTGCAATCTTGCGCCGCCAGATCAATGCAATGCGCATACTCTTCTTTTTTCAGGCACATAGCCAAAGCCTGACTTGGTTCAAAACGATTTTTTTTCAGCTCCCCGAGCAACAATCCTGTTCGTAAAAAACGAATTCCTCGAACATCCGGAATATCTTCCGGCATATAATAGATTCGTTCTCCATGAATATCCAGGCGTGAGCTATCCAACTCCCAGGAGACATCTTTCATAAACTTTTCCAGATCCTCAGGAATTCTTTTGGCATTCTTCTTTTTTAATTTTAATTCTTTTTCCCGCAATGAGTCTCCCTTTTGCAAAAGAGCTACATAATGTCCCTCACCTTTCATTTTGTGAGGAAAAATTCGCACAGTTCTTTTAATATCTTCTATCTTTCCTTCTGTAAACTGTAGCATTCCCTGGCAGAATCCTTCGTATGGTAAAACATCCAGAATCCGAAACTCTGGATATTTCTCAAGCAACTGTTCAATAATTCTTTCATTCTCACGGCTATCGAACGTACAGGTCGAATAGAGCATCATTCCCCCTGGTTTTAGCATTCTTGCAGCCTGGAGGATAATACTTTTCTGAATATTACTAAAAAATTCTGGTCCATGTTCTTCCCAGGCCTTTACCATTTTTTTATCCTTGCGGAACATTCCTTCTCCAGAACACGGAGCATCTATAAGGATTTTATCAAAATATTCTACGAAATAATCTTCCAGCCTTCCCGGTTCCTCGCTCAATACCAATACATTTCCAATTCCAAAAACTTCAATATTTTTCAAAAGGCCTTTCGCTCTGGAGCTACTGATATCATTCGCGACAAGTACTCCTTGTCCCTGAAGCTTTGCTCCCAATTCTGTAGCCTTGCCTCCAGGTGCCGCACAGACATCCAAAACCCTGTCCCCTGGCTCAACAGGGAGCCGATTGGCCGGTGTCATTGCACTTGGCTCTTGCAGATAATATAATCCAGCAAAATAATACGGATGCTTGGCAGGAGATATCCGGTCCCCATCATAATAAAATCCATTCTCTATCCACGGAATCGGTGTAATCTCAAACGGACATATTTTTTGAAATTCTTCTACAGAGATCTTCCCCGTATTGACACGAAGACCATAGTATCTTGGCTCATCATAACAGGCAATATATTCATCAAACTCTTCACCCAAGAGTTCTTTCATCTTTTCTTCAAACACACTAGGCAGATTCATTATTCTTCCTCCATATTTACATACATAGCTTAGTATAACATATTCTTTCGTATAACTCTAGAAATAAGCATACTTTAATTTCTTATTTTCCAAAGAACGCAAAACGTAATATGGATTCACACTAATCTCTTCCCCGTCCTTATATGAATAGATTCCTACATGAAGATGTACAGCGAATTTGCCTTTTGTACCTTCCGGGCCATATCCAGAATCTCCCATATATCCCAACAGTTCCCCTGCTATCACTTGTTCTCCTTCTGAAATTCCGGCATAAGAGTCCAGGTGGGCGTAGTAATAATAAGTACCACTCTCTGATGTTATGCCAATTCGATATCCTCCTTTTTCAAGCCATCCCAGGTTTGTGACAGTTCCATCCGTCATACTCACTACTGGATAGATTCCCCTTTCATTGATCGATGCCATAATATCGGTCCCTTCATGTCCAGTTGTTCCTTTGTATTTACGCTCCATCATCCAGCTGTCTGTATAGAATGTTTTCAGTGACTTATCCACAGTCGATTCGGGAATTGGAAAATAACTCACTTCTTTTTCCACATTTTGGAGTAATGTTTTACACTCATCCGATAAAAGCTCTTCTTTTTCTCTCATAGATGACGAAAAAAAATCCCTTCGATATTCTGTATCTTTGATTGTTTTCTTTTGTAGACCATAATACTTTCCCATTTCCATAAGATGACCTGTTTCCAACACAGTAAAAAGAGAGAGCAAAAACAATAGAACTATAATTTTTCGTGTTTTTTTCTTTTTCATAAAAAAACTCTTTTTAATCACTATATGAACAGGACCAGTCCCCTATTCACCAGGGAACCGGTCCTATAAAATTTTAAAATATTAAGATCTTTTATTTATAGTTTTTGAGAATTCATTATTCCTTATAGCGAATCTTTCTTCATAAAACATCTATGCACTCCATAGAATAAAACAAAAGCAATTTTCCGGTGTCCCAATATGTCAATTCAACGTTTTCTGTCTACACTATCCGTCCTTCTTCTGTTTCTTTCCATGCTAATTTTTCCACAAGGTGTATTCCAAGGGGCAAGCTCTGGAATTCTTCTGTGGTTCAATACAGTACTTCCTACACTCCTCCCTTTTATCATACTGTCTAATCTATTGCTTCGTACTCCGGCTATCGACTGGATCGCCAGCTTCACAGCTCCTTTTATGTGCAGATTCTTCCATGTATCCTCATATGGTGCATTTGCGATTTTAACGGGTTTTTTATGTGGTTATCCAATGGGAAGCAAAGTAACTGCTGATCTCCTGAAACATAATTATATTTCAAAGAATGAAGGGCAATATCTACTTTCATTCTGCAATAACACAAGCCCGATGTTCATTATCAGTTACATTGTGTGGCAGAATTTGCAAAATAGTGCCTTAACACTTCCTGTTTTATTTATCCTTATGCTTTCTCCTATATTTTGCAGCTTTTTCTTTCGAAGATTCCACCAGATTCCTTTCAAAACATCAACATCCGTTCATCCGTTTTCAAAAGTCCATTATGGCTCAGAGACTCTTGAAAACCTTATAGACAAATGTATCATGGACGGATTTGAAACAATCACAAAAGTTGGTGGGTATATCATGCTTTTTTCTATTCTTATAGCATTAATAGAATATATTCCTTATCACTCTGTTCTCATCACTTCCATTATTTTACCATCACTGGAAATTACAACAGGAATAAAGATTCTATGTTCCGCACCAATCAGGCCGAATACCCAGATTGCATTCGTTCTCGCCCTCACTGCATTCGGCGGATGGTGCTCTGTCGCTCAGACAAAATCCATGATACACGGGACTGGTCTTTCCATTCTTCCTTATATAATAGAAAAGCTGATTACCGCATTGGTAACCAGCCTGTTTGCTTCCATCTATCTGTTACTGTTGATCTAATTCTTCATCATCTATCTCATATTCCATATCCGAACCCTGGTCGCCATACTCTGCTTCCAATCCACGGGATGACTGCTCCGGTATCTCCAATTCTGAACGATTGTTGCGAACCATGTCATAGCATTCCTGCAAAGAATTCACAAGACCATCATACTTGGTTGTATAGCTATCCAATGTATGACCGATAATGCTTTCTGCATTCGCCAACAAATCATCCGTGTACTGCAATGCGCCAATTCGAATATCATTAGCATCACTAGTTGCATTATCCAGAATCTGCTGTGCCTGTTCTGTTGCTGCCGTAACAATCTCATTAGCCTGCGCATACGCCTGCTGCATGATCTCATGTTCACTGACAAGCTCACTTGTATGAATCTGTGCTTCTTCGATCAGACTGTCTGCTTTTGCCTGGGCATCTGCAAGGATTGCATCTTTATTTGCAATAATTTTCTGATATCTCTTAATCTCATCAGGTGTCTTCATGCGTAGCTCACGAAGCAATTCATCCATCTGATCTTTATTTACAATAATTTTCGATGTAGATAACGGCTGGAACTTACAACTGTCGATATACTCTTCAATCTCTTCAATAATCTGTTCAATACGGCTGCTCATAATTTACACTCTCCTTTTTTGATTCATCTTCTCTTCTATTCTGTCTGCAACATAGTCTGGTACAAACTGAGAAATGTCCCCTCCAAAAGCTGCCACTTCTTTTACCGTGGTAGAACTTAAATATGAATACTTCAAATTAGTCGTCAAAAATACAGTCTCTACATCCGGTTCCATCTTATGATTCGTCTGAGCCATCTGCAATTCATATTCAAAATCTGTAATCGCCCTCAATCCACGAATAACCATTCCTGCATCCATCTTACGGGCAAAATCTACTAACAGCCCTTCAAACGGAATTATCTTTACATTCGGCATATCTTTTGTTACTTCATCTAACATTCTAACACGTTCTTCTACGGAAAACAACGGACTTTTTGCTTTATTATTCAAGACTCCGACAATTAATTCATCCACCAATTTTGCAGATCTTTTTATCACATCCAAATGTCCAAATGTTACCGGATCAAAACTTCCCGGATATATTGCTCTTAACATATGTCTTTCCTTCCTGCCGACTCAATAAATACGTGTTTATTCGTCTTATACTCTTTGGTTTTAATAATAGAAAATCCCAGATCTTCCACATAGTCAAATTCTGTATTCTTAGATGCCTCAACAATAATAACTCCATCTTCTGCCAACAGGCTGGAATCTGACAAATATTCTAAAACTCTTCGTTCAAATTCATGTCCGTAAGGAGGATCCATAAAGATATAGTCAAACTGCTTTTCCCCCTCTAACTTATATAATGCTGTCATTACATCCATCGACATCGTCATTCCCTTAGATTCCAAATGCGTACGTTTCAAATTGTCCTTTACGCACGCCATTGCTTTTGGATTCTTTTCTACAAAGACAGCCTCCATGGCACCTCGACTCAAAGCTTCGATTCCGATACCTCCACTTCCTGCAAACAAATCCAAAAATATGCAATCATACAAATATGGTGCAATCATATTGAATAATGTCTCTTTGATTCGATCTGTCGTCGGTCTGGTATCCATACCGTCCAATGTCTTTAACGTAATTCTTCTTGCATTTCCTGCAATTACTCTCATAGAAATAACCCCTTATACTTATGCAACTTTCTTGTCCATTATAAATTTCTAACAAAAAAAAGTCAATTCATTCCCAAACAGATGATATTATTTTTTTCCATATGTTCCCAGATGGCGATAGCGATTCAGACATGCATATATCTCTTGCTTTCTTGGCATCGCCATATTCCCCGGAAGATATCCTCCGTCAGATACTATTCCAAAACCCTGATGAACCAGTTTTTTATATAGTTCTTCTATTATATATCCCAAAGTCTTTTCACCATCAAACACATTCTCCTCAAGATATTTCACAATGTATCCTAGAGATGTCAATTGTTCCACATCCATCAGTTGCTCTACATATCTCAAATCTATCGTCTCATGATTAAGCATTATGCCATCCCGGCCTAATGTTTTTAGCTTAATTCTTCCTCGCTTACTCAATCCCTGATTGACTTGAATCTTTCTGTCAAAAGAAGGCATCACTGGTTTTTCTTCCGGTAACTGAAGTTTTGGATAATTCTGTGCTGCATTTTTTGCAATTGCCGTGATTTCCCTTGGCACATAACGATCCATCTGTATAATAATATCGGCCACTTGAAAATACGCTCCAGAACTGCCTGCAACAAGAATTGTTGAGATTCCAAACTCTCCATAAAGATCCCTCACTCGTTCAATAAATGGAGTAATTGGCTCCATATCCCTGTGAATGACTTGCTGCATCAATTCATCTCGTACCATAAAATTTGTAGCACTCGTATCCTCATCGATCAAAAATGTCTTCGCACCAGCTTCTATACTCTCCACCACATTGGCCGCCTGGGAAGTACTTCCGCTGGCATCTTCCGTATCAAATGTCACCGTATCTTTACCATTGGGAAGATCATTAATAAACATAGAAATATCTGTATGCCTGATACTTCGTCCATCTTCCGCTCGAATCTTCATCGCAGTAGGATCCGTCACGACATATTCTCTTCCATCACCAGCAATATGTGGATACACACCGGCTTCTAATGCTTTTAAGAGTGTAGACTTCCCATGATAGCCTCCACCTACAATCAATGTGACACCCTTTTGAATACCCATTCCAGTAATCTTTCCCTTATGAGGGAGATTCATCTCTACCTTCACAGATTCTGGTGAACGAAACGGAACAGCTCCCTTCATAGGACGCTGTGACACTCCAGATTCCCGCGGAAGGATCGAACCATCCGCCACAAAAGCCACCAGGTTATACTCCTCCAGATGAGACCGAATATATTCCTGATCTACCGACAGTTCCATGACCTTTTGGACTTTTTGTTGATCCAATCTGTTATAATATAATGTTTTTCCCACACATACCGGGAGAAAATCATAGAAAATTTTTATTAATTCTCTGGCATTAATCGTACGGCCATTCGCCGGAAATCCGACCTCAAACCGAACTATGATATCTCCCGTTTTTTCCTGTACAGTACAAGCTGTTCTCTCCAAAATCTCCTGACCACATCTGGAAACAGAAATCACACCGCTCTTGCCTGAACCTTTCGCCTGAAAAGAATATTGTTCAATTTGTTTTGCAAAAATACGAATCAAATGATCTTGAAGGGCAATTTTTTTATAATTCCGATCATACAATTCTGCCGGAAATCCAGCAATTTTTCCAGGTACTTTGATGCTTAATTTTGAGGGTGCCGCAAACGGATCTCCCTGCACATGATCAATAGATAATACATACGCCTGAAACTGATAGGTTCCCCTGGTATCCTTATAGGCAGGATAACTTCTATGATCAATCTTATTCAATAATTGCCTTAAATCTTCTGCCGACTTCATCTATCCACTCTTCTCCTAATATTCTATTGCTTCTTCCCGTGTCATCCAAAAATGAATTCCTGTCGTCGAATCCATCCATCGATCCTCGTTAAAATCTCTTACTTCCACCCATTGTCCTTTTCGATAGACAAAGTTCTCATCTACCAGGGACCAGGCTTCCTCGAACTCTTCTGTAGAATCAAAGCTTTTAATTGTCAGAACTTTTGCTTTATTACATCTACAAGATGGAAGTGTCGCCGATGTCCGTTTCGCGTCTGCCGGAATCAACAGCTGTACCAGACGGTCATTCACACATTTTTTATACCCCAGAATCGGTCCAGTCTCCGGACAATGCATGCGAAACCACTGGGTTCTGTCATCTGATAGAATCCCGTCTAATCTTGCATATTCCAGAACAGCCCCGAACAAATTAGCCCCACATATATTTGCCTCTTCAAGATCACAATACCGAAAAGATGCTGTCTTCATGTTCGCATTCCGAAAATCCGCCCCATGAAGCGGACACCCGTCAAATAATGCATTTTCCACGCTGCTATTGCAAAAATTCACACCATTTAATATGCTGCCATGAAAAGAACTCAATGTAAAATCTATTCCACTTAAATTCCATCCGGTCAAATCTGCATGATGAATTTCCACTTCCCGGAACTCTAGTTTCTCGTCAGGCTTTTTCTTTGCAATGCTTTCTTTTAACTCATCTATTGACACACTACGCATAATAGCTATCCTCTTTTATAAATCTACGATTCTCGCTCTGTGATGGATCGCCGGAAGAAATTTATTCAGCAGATCTTTTGTCTTAAACTTAAGATGGCTGGTATTGATGCCAGGATTACATCCAAACCATTCCGATTCAGCCACTTCCTTATCTACGATTACCTGCACATAATCATCTTCATCCGTCAATAGACCTGCCACACTGGCAGACCCCGGCGTAGTACCCAGATGTTCCAACATCTTTTCCGGCGGAGCAAATGACATGTGAGACACTCCTAATTTTTTGCTGAAAGAGGAAGTATCAAATGCCTTATTTGCAGGCATGACCAGTAAGAAAAATGTTGTCTTCTTCTGGTTACATAAAAATACATTTTTTCGGATCTCTGTCCCAATTGCCTGATCAATCGCTGCGCACTCTTCCATAGATGCGGCTGGATCATTATCTACCTGCTCATATGGAATCTTTAATTTATCTAATGTTTCATACATCTTTCGTTCTAAAGGCATTCTTTCATCTGTTGGCGCAGATGTTCTGATTTCACTGATATACATAATCTATTCCTCCATATTTATCTTGTCCTTTTTTTAACATTATATCGAATCTCTATTATCTTTGCAATTTTTTTGCTATAATATTAGATAATTGTAAGTAATCCGCAGACATCTTTTAACAAAGGAGAACTAATCATGAAATATATACTCGCATCCGCCTCTCCCCGTAGAAAGGAACTCATGGAACAGGCGGGTTTTCGCTTTGAGGTAATTCCATCCATGGTGGAGGAGAGAATCACAAAAACAACACCGTCAGATGTGGTCATGGAACTTGCATTCCAGAAGGCACAAGACGTGTTTAAGCGCCATCAAAAATCTTCCGGTGGTCGACAAGACTATGTTGTCATAGGTGCTGATACCATAGTCGTATATCGCAATGAAATCCTGGGAAAACCAGCAAATAAATCCGAAGCCTTTGATATGCTGTCTATGCTGTCAGACCGAACACACCAGGTCTATACTGGTGTATCTCTGATTTATTTTCAAAATGGGCAGATTCACACCAACACTTTCTACGAATCTACCGATGTTACTTTTTGTCCGATCTCCCGTGAAGATTTGCATTCTTATATCGAATCCGGCGATCCATTGGACAAGGCCGGTGCGTACGGAATTCAGGGTTCATTTGCCATCCATGTAAAATGCATTAAAGGAGATTATAATAATGTTGTCGGTCTCCCAATTTGCCGATTATATCAGGAATTAAAAAAGAGAGTCAGATAGCATTTCTGTTATCTGGCTCATCTTTTGAGGAAATATATTTGATATGTCTATTTCTCGTATTTCTCAACAGCTTCTTCAATTGCTGCACGCATGATAAGCATCAATTCATCAATCTGTTTCTTTGTTACGATCAAAGGCGGAATCATACGATTTACTTTATCTCCGATCGCTGTGATAAGTGCCATACGATCCAGACATCCGTGTTTTACTTCTACTGCGATTGGAAGATCGTATTCACATCCAACCAGAAGTCCACGTCCTCTTGCTTCTACTACATGTGGAAGTTTTGCAAGTTCTTGCTTCATGTACTCTCCCATCTCTCTTGCATTTCCACTCAAATCTTTATCAAGAATTTCTGTCACTGATGCAAGACCTGCTGCACAGGCAACGCAGTGTCCGCCGTATGTAGAACCATGTGTTCCTTTTGTAAATGCTGTTGCTACTTTTTCAGTTGCACAACAAGCAGCCAGCGGCATTCCGCCACCAATGGCCTTTGCCATAGAAACTGCATCTGGTTTTACACCATATCCCATATATGCCATTGGAGCTCCGGTACGTCCCCATCCTGTCTGAACCTCGTCAAACAAAAGGAGCATATCATTATCATCACACAACTTACGCAATCCTTCTATAAATTCCTGAGTTGCAGGATGTACTCCACCTTCTCCCTGTACAGGTTCAATCATAATAGCGATAGTATCTTTTGTAACCTTAGAAGCGAAATCTTCCAGGTTATTATATTCAGCATAGCTGAATCCAGGAAGCATTGGCTTAAATCCCATCTGAATTGCGTTATCTGGTTGTCCTGTTGCAGACATAGCACCATAAGTTCTTCCATGGAATCCATGTTTTGCTGTAATGATGTGATATCTTTCTGGACCATAGTTATCAACACCATATTTTCTTGCCATCTTAATCATACATTCATTTGCTTCTGTTCCTGAGTTCTGATAGAAGATCTTATCCATACCGATGGTATCACATATCTTCTTTGCAAGAAGTGCCTGTGGAATAGTGTAAGGATAGTTGAATGTGTGCATAATATCATCCATCTGATCCTTGACTGCTTCTACAACCTTTGGATTTCTGTTACCTGCACTGTTAACTGCTACACCACCGTAAAAATCAAGATATGCGTTTCCTTCCTCATCATACAGATACATTCCTTCTGCTCTTTCTGCAATAAAGTCATAACGTTCATATGTCTCCACCATGTATTTATTTACGATATCTTTCAACTCTTGTGGTGTAAGACCCGTATCCTTTAATCTCATTGTAAAATCTCCTCTCTTCCATACATATTTATTTAAACTATAATTCAGGGCAAAAGAAAAAGGCACCGTATCTACGATACGGCGCCTTTGCCTTTAACGACTTAAAGTATATACCTACATTTTTTTATAGTCAATACCTTTTTTACATTTTTTCAAGATAATTTTTTAACATTTTTTACATATTTTCACATTCAAAACTGCCTATTTCACATGCTGAACTAATTCAAAAAGATCTGCTTGCTGAACTAAAAATAGAGTGTCATTCGACACTCTATTTATTGCACATATTAGTTATACTTACGTTTTCTAGCAGCTTCAGATTTTTTCTTACGTCTTACACTTGGTTTCTCGTAATGTTCTCTTTTACGAATCTCCTGCTGAATACCAGCCTTCGCACAGTTTCTTTTGAATCTGCGTAAAGCGCTATCTAACGTCTCGTTTTCTTTAACGATTACATTTGACATAGTCTCACACCTAACCTCCCCTCCAGTCCTATATTGTGCATCATACGACTGTTCGGGTATTTTTCTTGCACTACATTAGATTATAACACATATTTCCACTTCGTCAACATTTTTTTCGTTATTCTCATATATTTTATGTCAATTATATAACGAAGAACTATGCCAATTGTTGTTCCAGAACCTCTGCTGCTTTTGCAAGAGCCGCGTCAATGCCTGCAGGATTCTTTCCGCCGGCCTGTGCCATATTCGGACGTCCACCGCCGCCTCCGCCAACTAAAGCTGCTGATGCCTTGATCAGATTACCAGCATGTGCGCCCTTATCCATAGCCTCTTTTGTAGCCATTGCCATAAGACTTACCTTGCCTTCGTTAGCAGAAGCAAGTACAACAACTCCTTCACCTAACTTTTCTTTCAGTTGATCACCAAGGTCACGCAGACCATTCATATCTACACCTTCCACCTTTGTTGCCAACAATTTTATACCTTTAACTTCAACCACCTGATCCATTACATCACCAAGTGAATCCTGGGCAAGTTTACTCTTCAGGCTCTCTAATTCACTGTTCAATGCTTTATTATCAGACAAAAGGTGCTGAATCTTCTCAGCGAGCTGATCAGGATTTGCTTTTACAAGACTGGAAGCTTCCAGAAGTTTCTTTTCAAGTTCATCATAATATTTTAACAATCCTTTTGAAGTTAATGCTTCGATACGTCTAACCCCTGCGGCAACTCCAGTTTCTGACACAATCTTTAAAGCTGTGATCACTCCGGTATTCGCCACATGAGTACCACCACAGAACTCGACGGAAAAGTCTCCCATGCTTACTACACGAACGATATCGCCGTATTTTTCACCGAACAATGCAGCCGCCCCAGTCTTTCTTGCCTCTTCAATCGGCATATTCTGTGCTACTACAGGAAGGCATGCTGCAATCTTTGTATTCACAATATCTTCTACCTGTTTCAATTCCTCTTTGGACATTGCAGAGAAATGTGTAAAGTCAAAACGAAGTCTGTCTGCATTGACGGAAGATCCCGCCTGCTCTACATGAGTACCAAGCACCTGACGAAGTGCCGCATGCAGAAGATGCGTTGCACTGTGATTTTTTGCACACAGGCCACGATTCTCTTCTTCTACAGTCAATTCTGCCTCATCTCCAACTTTTACCATTCCTTTTGATACATGACCAATATGTCCGACCTTTGTTCCTGCAAGATGAATACATTCTTCTACTACGAATTCGCCATCTGCAGTCCTGATTACACCGATATCACCTTCTTGACCACCCATGGTAGCATAGAAGGGAGTCTTATCAACAATGATAGTTCCTCTTTCTCCGTCAGATAATGCATCTACCACTTCTGCGTCTGCTTTGGATGCATCGGTCGTAAGTGCAGTAATCTTAGAAGTAAAGATAAGATCTTCATATCCTACAAATTCTGTTGCAAGTGCGGGATCCAGTTCATCATATACTGTCGCATCTTTTCCGGACATCGCATGTGTACCAAAGGTACCTTCTGATTTGGCGCGCTGTTCTTTCTGTGCTTTTTTGAAACCTTCCTCATCATAAGTAAGCCCCTTTTCTTCCAGAATCTCGCTGGTCAGATCTATCGGGAATCCATAAGTATCATAAAGCTTAAATGCATTTTCTCCAGAAAGAACCTTTTCTTCATTTTTTGCCATCTCTGCTTCCATTTCTGCAAGAATAGACAATCCCTGATCAATAGTCTTATTAAACTGTGCCTCTTCTTTAGCAATAACATTAAAGATAAAGTCTTTCTTTTCTTCCAGTTCAGGATAACCATCTTTTGAACCGTCAATGACAGTCTGTGCCAATTCTACTAAAAATGCACCTTTAATATTCAACAATCTTCCATGACGGCAAGCACGACGAAGCAAACGACGAAGAACATAGCCACGTCCACTGTTGGATGGCATAATTCCATCAGAAATCATAAATGTCACAGAACGGATATGGTCAGTAACAACACGGATAGAGACATCCGTCTCATCATCTTTTCCATATTCTACGTCTGCAAGACGACAGACATGGTCACGTAAAGCCTTAATTGTATCAATATCAAACATGGAATCCACATCTTGTACAATACAAGCCAGACGCTCCAACCCCATACCAGTATCGATATTCTTCTGAGCTAATTCAGTATAATTATTGTGTCCGTCATTATCAAACTGTGAAAATACATTGTTCCAGATCTCCATATAACGATCGCATTCACAGCCTACTGTACAGTCAGGACTGCCGCAGCCATACTTTTCTCCACGATCATAATATACTTCAGAACATGGACCGCACGGGCCGGAACCATGTTCCCAGAAATTATCCTCTTTTCCAAACCGGAAGATTCTTTCTGCTGGAATTCCAATCTCCTTGTTCCAGATCTCCCATGCTTCATCATCCTCCAAATAAACAGAAGGATACAGTCTGTCAGGATCAAGCCCCACAACCTCTGTCAGGAATTCCCATGTCCAGTGAATGGATTCTGTTTTAAAATAATCTCCGAACGAAAAATTACCAAGCATTTCAAAAAAGGTACCGTGACGTGCTGTTTTACCTACATTTTCAATATCTCCGGTACGAATACATTTCTGGCAAGTTGTCACTCTTCTTCTTGGTGGAATCTCCTGTCCGGTAAAATATGGCTTTAATGGTGCCATTCCTGAATTGATCAACAATAAGCTCTTATCATTATGTGGCACCAATGAAAAACTTTTCATAGCGAGATGTTCTTTACTCTCAAAAAATTCAAGGAACATCCTTCTTAATTCATTTACTCCGTATTTCTGCATAATATCCTCCTGTTCCCTATTCATATGCATTCATGACCCATTCCTATATATGACCCATACGTATACATGAAATATTTTAGATTCTGTAAAATATTTAAATAACTAAGTTTTAATTATAAAGAGAAGCAAGCGGTTTGTCAACGCTCCGCTTGCCCCTTTGTAGTTACTTTAATTCAATTTCTTCTAATTCTTTTGGAGGTAATTTCTTTGTAGAACCATCTACGAACTCTTTTACCTTCTTCTGTGCTTTTGCAACCTGAAGATTGGTACCTGCACCTGCTACACATCCGCCAGGACATCCCATGCCTTCGATCAGACATCCATTCATTCTGCCAACCTTGGCCATAGATAATATCTTCTTACATTCTGCCAGACCTTCTGCATGTTCAATCTTAACTTCCACATCTGGATAATATTCTTTGACACACTGTTCAATTGCATCAGCAACACCACCTGCAACCGCATATCCACGTCCTGCACCCGTTGCATTATGGAAGGAAGATTCTGCTTCATACTCCAGAAGATCAATATCTTTTGCATCAAACATTGCCTGCAATTCTTCAAAAGTAATAACAAAATCTACATCACTTCTTACCGTTCTTCTCATGGCTTCCAGCTTCTTCGCAGCACATGGCCCGATAAATACCACTCTTGCATTCGGATGTTCTTTCTTAATTGTACGGGCAGTTGCCACCATCGGTGTCAGTTCCTGAGAAACCTGGTCAATCATATCTGGGAAATACTTTTTCGCAAGCATCGCCCAGGAAGGACAACAAGAAGTTAATAAGAATGGCAATTCTCCGGTAGCTACTTTATGTACATAATGACGTGCCTCAGCGATTGCTCCGATATCAGCACCCAGTGCAACTTCATATACTTCAGAAAATCCAAGTTCCTGAAGAGCTGCTTTTAAGTTTCTCGGCGTAATATTATCTCCAAACTGTCCTGCAAATGCCGGTGCGATCTCCGCAACGATCTCATCGCCCTCTGTCAGAGCTCTTGCAAGTTGGAAAATCTGAGACTTATCAGAAATAGCTCCAAACGGACAGCTTACCATGCACATTCCACAGGAAACACATTTATCTACGTTGATTTTTGCACGTCCCTGTTCATCTGTTTCAATTGCAGAGACACCACACGCCTTTGCACATGGACGTTCCTTTTTTGAGATTGCATCATATGGACAGACTGTTTTACATTTTCCACAGCTAATACACTTCTCCTGATCGATAAAAGAACGACCATTGACCATAGAGATCGCGCCTCTTGGACAGACTTCCATACATGGATGCGCCAGACAGCCTTTACACATATTGCTGACTTCATATCCTTTCTCCTGACATCCTTCACAGGCTGATGGAATCACCTGCATAAGCGGCGGTTCATAATATTTATCTGAGATGTTGCTGGCTTCCACACCTGCAGTCAGATGAACCGGTTTGTTTTCTGGACGCAGAGATAAGCCCATTGCAAGACGAAGACGCTCTCTTACTACAGCACGTGCACGATAAACACTCTCTCTGTATTTAATCGTATCATCATTCACGATTTTATATGGAATTGCTTCCATATCATCATTCAGAGTATCTGCATTCGCCTTAAATCCCAGTCTGGCAACTTCCTCAAATACTGTTCGTCTGAGTTTTCTAACTGTCGTGTCCAATCCTCTCATCATAGTTCTCATATCCTCCTGGTATAACGTATCATTTTTTACAGATTCAACTATAATTATTTGTTAATGAATTGTCAACCATTTCTCTTGTTCCTATTTTAAAACATTTTCTTAATTAGAGAAGGAAGATATTATGTTGTCTGCAAGTCTCCCGCATCTCTTTTGGCCAGATGCTTGCCTGTACTTCTCCTACATGTGCACGATCCAAAAGGAGCATACATAATCTGGATTGTCCAATACCGCCGCCGATTGTATAAGGCAATTCTCCATTCAACAGCATCTGATGATATGGAAGATCTTTTCTCTCCTCGCATCCTGCCTTTTTCAGCTGCTCTTCCAGTGATTTTTCATCAACACGAATCCCCATACTGGAAATCTCCAAAGCACTGTTCAGATTCTCAAACCAGAACAGAATATCTCCGTTTAACTGCCAGTCATCATAATCAGGTGCACGTCCATCATGAGGTTTTCCACTTGCCAGTTTATCTCCGATCTGCATTAAGAATACGCAGCCATATTCTTTGGTAATCAGATTTTCTCTTTCTTTTGGCGTTTTATCCGGATAACGATCCTCTAATTCCTGAGAGGTGATAAAGAACACATCATTCGGAAGTTTCTTTACGGCATTGGGATACTTATACCAAACCTCATGCTGCATATGCTTGATGATTTTAAAAATAGTTCTCACAGTTTCTTTTAGAGTATCAATATTTCGTTCTTCCTTCGTAATAACCTTCTCCCAATCCCACTGGTCCACGTAACAGGAATGGAGGTTATCCAGTTCTTCGTCCCGGCGAATGGCATTCATATTGGTATATAACCCTTCTCCTGGCTGAAAGCCATACTCATGCAAGGCCATACGTTTCCATTTTGCAAGGGAATGTACCACCTCTACAGTCTCTCCGGGAATTCCAGCAATATCAAACTGTACAGGACGTTCCACACCATTCAGGTTATCATTCAGTCCACTACTCTTTTCTACGAACAACGGTGCTGAGATTCTCTCGAGATTCATTTCCTTCCCTAATTCTTTCTGAAATGTATCACGAATGTACTTGATTGCCTCCTGCGTTTCTCGCACACCCAGACGGGGATCATATTTTTCTGGTAATATTAATGACATATTCTTCTTCCTCTTTTCCTTCTTTTATTCTTCTGAAAACACTCTCTGTGCATAATACACTGATTGCATTGCATCTTTCCCATAGAAATCGGCACCAATCATATCCGCATAATCTTGATTCAGCACTGCCCCACCAACCATAACTTTACATTCTGGCTTTTTCTGATGCAGAAGCTTAATTGTATCTTCCATGCTGACAACCGTGGTCGTCATCAATGCACTCAAACCAATCAGCTTGACATCTTCCCGGATTGCACAATCTACAATCGTTTCCGGTGGAACATCCTTTCCAAGATCAATCACATCAAAACTGTAGTTTTCCAGCAATACTTTCACAATATTTTTCCCTATATCATGGATATCTCCCTTTACCGTTGCCAGAATCACTTTATCTTTTTTCTGAACATCTCCGCCGTTCTGGGCAAGGACATCTTTCAGCACCGCAAACGCAATCTTTGCTGCATCAGCACTCATCAACAATTGCGGTAAAAAAATGGTTCCTTTTTCAAACCCCTTTCCTACAACGTCCAAAGCTGGAATTAAATGTTGATTGATAATCTCCAATGGTTCTTGGGACTTTAACAATTCTCTGGTTGCATGATGAGCTTCTTCTTTTAATCCTTTTTCAATTGCAGATTTTAGAGTAAGCTCTGAAGACATTATTGATGTCGTAGAGATTTGCTGATTTCCATATTTTTGAATATATTCCTCACAATTTTCATCATAATTCATCAATGCGCAAAAAGAATAATAAGAACGCATCATATCTTCAGAAGATGGATTAATAATTCCTGCACTCAGACCATTCTGCATTGCCATAGTATAAAAATTGGAATTAATCGCCGGACGATAAGGAAGTCCAAAAGAGATGTTGGACACCCCCAACACTGTGCATACACCGTATGCTTCCCGTACCCCTTTTAATGCCTCCAATGTTACCTTTGCGCCATCTGGTTCAGAACTGATTGTCATTGCAAGGACGTCAATGACAATATCTTTTTTCTGAATACCATATTTTTCTGCTTCTTTTATAATCTTCCCAGCAATCTTAATCCTTCCTTCTGCAGTATTAGGAATTCCTTCTTCATCAATGGTCAGTCCAATCACCACACCACCATATTTTTGAATCAAAGGAAAAACCTGATCCATAGATTCCTGCTTGCCATTCACAGAATTTACCATCGGTTTCCCATTATATATACGCATCGCAGCTTCCATAGCTTTAATATCTACCGTATCAATCTGTAATGGAAGACTGGTTACACTCTGTAGCTCAGTAATAACTTCTTTCATCATGGCAACTTCATCTATATCCGGAAGACCGACATTAACGTCCAGAATATGCGCACCTCTGTCTTGCTGTGTGATTCCTTCTTTCAATATGTAATCCATATCGTGTTCTTTTAAAGCCTGCTTGAACTTCTTTTTCCCGGTCGGATTAATTCTCTCTCCGATGATCATAGGCTTCTGCCCTAACAAAACCGCTTTTCCATAAGAAGATACAATCGTTTTATCTGTAGGAACCGGTCTTTGCAGCTGACGGCTCTGAACACCTTGAATCATGACACGGATATGTTCCGGTGTAGTACCACAACATCCACCGATCACACTGGCTCCTAATTGCAGAACTTTCTGCATCGTTTGCGCAAATTGTCTTGGAACTACATCATAGTATACTTCACCATCCCTTTGTTTTGGAAGTCCTGCATTCGGTTTTACAATGACCGGAATAGAAGTGTACTCCATAATCTCACTTAGAATCGGGAGCATCTGCTCAGGCCCCATTCCACAGTTAATTCCTAATGCATCGACTCTTAATCCTTCCAACATAGCAACAACTGACGGAACATCTCCGCCTGTCAAAAGCTTTCCTTTTTCATCAAAAATCATTGTTGCAAATACCGGCAAGTCTGTATTCTCTTTTGCGGCGAGAACCGCTGCTTTTACTTCATAGGTATCACTCATAGTCTCAATATGAATCAGATCCACACCAGCATCTTCTCCATATTTTACCACTTCTTTAAAAGCCTCATAGGCATCTTCAAACGCAAGATCCCCCATCGGCTTCAGCAGTTTACCAGTCGGTCCTATATCCAATGCCGTATATACTTCTCGTCCGTCATGTACTCCTAAAGATGCTGCTTTTTTTACATTCGCTACAGCAGCTGTCACAATATCTTTTAATGCATATTTTGAATCATGGAATTTTAATGCGTTAGCACCAAAAGTATTCGTTAGAACAATGTCACTTCCCGCCTCATAATATTGACGATGAATATCAACGATTTCTTCTGTATGTTCCAGGTTCCATACTTCTGGAAGTTCTCCTGGCTTCAGTCCTTTCGACTGAAGCAAAGTTCCCATTCCACCATCAAAATACAACAATTCTTTTCCCAGTCGTTCTAATAACATTCGTCTTCTCCTTTGTTGTCATCTCATCTGTTCATTCTTCCGCAATCCCCTATGGACATCTCCGATATATACAATCTTTTTTGTCACAAGCTTCACACCCTTTCATATGGCAAGGCTCTTTGCTTCGACTCACACCAATGACGGCTGTCACAGATTTCGTCGGCGTCAACATACTGCTGTCTGTCATAGTTAAGCCGATGGTTTTTGCTGTATCCAACATTCGCAAGATCATTTTCTGATGTTCAATAGGAAAGTCTCCATATCCCGGACTGAATCTCGGTCTAAGATAGAGTCTTTCTTTTTCTAATTTTTTCCCTATGTTCTGCTGACACTCATCCAGATATTCTTCCAGCATAGCTGCTGCACATGCCTGCAGTGTAACCACTCTGGCCATATCTGTCAACGTGTACTTTCGCAACAGCATATCTACTCCTGCACCAAGTGTCGCTCCTAATATGACCGCTGATTGACACCCCGCCAAATTCTTTCCCAGATTTTTACTGATAATATCCAGCTTCCCAATTTGCAAACGATCTGCCTCCTTGAAGGATACGTCAAAAATGCGATAGATGATTCGCTTTCCCGCTATCTGGTCCAGTTCCGCAAACGAACTTTCCACCAAAGCAAGTGTATGATCATCTACCGCATGGCTTCCATATCCCAAGTAACGAATCGCCTCTTTCGTCCTTGTATCCATAACCCCGTCCTTCTACATATCTCTTGCGAACTTCTTACATACTATCGTATAATTTCTCGTACTGTCTTGCAGAATTATTCCATGAGAAGTCCTGTGCCATAGCACGTTCAACAATCTTATTCCAGTCACGCTTTTTATCATAGTAAATGCGCTCTGCATAACGTATCGTCGCAAGCATCTCATGCGCATTGTAATTTGAAAAACTAAAGCCCGTACCAGTCTTTTCATATTCATTATATGGTTCTACCGTATCTTTCAAACCACCAGTTTCTCTTACAATCGGCAACGTTCCATAACGAAGACTCATCAACTGACTCAATCCACATGGTTCAAACAGAGATGGCATCAAAAATGCATCGCAGGAAGCATATATTTTATGGGAAAGTGCATCTGAGTAATAAATGTTTGCAGATACCTTACCTGGATATTTCCACTCGAAATGGCGGAACATATTCTCATACTGTGCTTCTCCTGTTCCAAGCACTACCAGTTGAATTGCATCCTGACAAAGCTCATCCATCACATAGGCCACGAGATCAAATCCTTTTTGATCTGTCAAACGAGATACCACACCAATCAACATCGTATGGCTGTCCTGAGTCAGATTAAGTTCTTTCTGCAGAGCAATCTTATTTTTGACTTTTTCTCGCCGGAAATTGCTAATCGAATATTTTTTCTCAATCTTTGTATCTGTCTCTGGGTTATATTCATCATAATCCAGACCATTTACAATACCTGACAAACAATTAGAGCGGGCATTCATCAGCCCATCCAGCCTTTCGCCATAGAATGGCATCTTGATCTCTTCTGCATAGGATTTACTTACCGTTGTGATCTTATCCGCATATACAATTCCGCCCTTCAGATAATTAGCATCTTTATATGCTTCTAACTTGTCCGGGGAAAAATAATACTCCGGAAGTCCCGTAATATCCCCTACTCTCTTAGCATCCCATGTGCCCTGGAATTTCAGATTATGTATCGTCATAATAGTCTTGATTCCGCGATAAAACTCATTGCCATAACGGAAATTATCCAGATATACAGGAACCAGCCCTGTCTGCCAGTCGTGGCAATGAATGATGTCTGGTCTGAAATCGATCAATGGAAGTGCGCTTAACACTGCTTTCGAAAAGAATGCAAATTTTTCAATATCGGCATACATATCGCCATAAGGTGCAAAACCATTGAAATAATATTCATTATCTATAAAATAGAATGTAATTCCTTCATATTCGTATATTAACACCCCTACATACTGCTTTCTCCAATTCAAATCCATGTAGAAGTGGGTATGATAAGTAAGTTTTTCCATCCACTCTTCTTTCATACACATGTATTTTGGCAGCATCACCCGAACGTCATATTTTTCTTTATTGAAATATTTGGGCAGAGAACCAACTACATCCGCAAGCCCACCCGTTTTTATAAAAGGTACTGATTCTGACGCTGCAAATAGTATTTTTTTCATAACTTTTCCTCCAAACCTCACAAATATAAATATATTATACCGTATTTTTTTTTAGAAGAAAAGTACCAATCAATTTTTATATTCTAATCTAATTGTATCCGCAATTAATGCGATAAATTCGGAATTTGTGGGTTTCCCTTTTCCATTGCTTACTGTATATCCAAATAAATCATCTAACGTATCTAATTTTCCTCTGCTCCAGGCAACTTCAATAGCATGCCTGATCGCTCTTTCCACTCTGCTTGCAGTTGTCTGATGCTTTTTCGCTACGGTGGGATAGAGGACTTTTGTAACTGCATTCAGCACATCCATATCCTCTACAGCCATCATGATCGCATCTCTGAGATAATGATATCCTTTGATGTGTGCTGGTATCCCTATTTCATGAATCATATCAGTGACCTTCGTTTCCAGATGAAGTTCCGGCTTTACTTCTTCTTGTTGACTCACTGTATTCTGAGGTTTTAATTCATGGCGAATAATCTCATTGGCATGTTTAATCCTATTTAATACTGTTTCATTATTAAAAGGTTTCATAATGTAGTAACTTGCACCTCTTTTAAAGGCATCTTCTGTAATTCTTTCCTGTCCAACCGCTGTTACAACAATAAAATCAGGATGTTTTTTCAATTCTTTATCATTTCCGATCATTTCCATTACGCTCAATCCATCCATTTTCGGCATAATTAGATCAAGCAGAACTACATCCGGCTGTTTTTCCTTGATCAGTTGGTACATATCCTCCCCATTGTTCGCCTTCCCGACCAGTCGTAATTCCTTATCGCTGCTTATTATTTCGTCAAGCAGATCCAGAATTCTTTCATTGTCGTCGGCTATTGCCACATTTATCTCTCCCATTTTCTGTGATGCCTCCTTCTCTTACATCAAAAACCGTCGAGTTTGATTATATAATTTGACATATCTCAAATCAAGAAATTGCTGTCGTAAAAACTTGACTCTAATCGACAAGTTTTTTATTATTTGACATTTTTCAGCATATTTTCGATAAATACACCATATCCTTTTGTAGCATCTTGTACAAACACATGTGTTACTGCACCCACAAGTTTTCCATTTTGAATAATCGGACTTCCACTCATTCCCTGGACAATTCCGCCTGTGATTTCAAGAAGTTTTTCATCTGTCACTTCAATGACAATTCCTTTATTGATCTCCTGAGTTCCTTTGTCGATTTTTGTAATACGAATCTCGTAATCTTTTACTTCGCCTTCAACAGCGCACCGTATAACTGCCGGTCCTACTTCGATTTCTTCTTTTGATGCAGTTTCCATCGGTTTAAGATCCGTAAAAAGAGAATCAATACGATCAATTGTTCCAAATATCCCGCAATCAGTATTTTCAGTTATAGTGCCAAGTACATTATAATTATTATAAACAATAATACCTTCCATGCCGCCAGGTGTTCCGTTTTCTCCTTTCTTAATATCTTTGATACTGGTCTCATATACGGTCCCATTGTCAATTTCTAACAGCGTATTGGTATCCACATCATGAATTCCATGTCCTAATGCTCCAAAGCGACTGTCTGCATTTAAAAAAGTGATGGTCCCCAGCCCTTGCGCATTATCTTTGACCCAGATTCCAAGTTTATATCCCTCTTGACCACATGACACTGGTTTTAATTTTATATCAATATACTCGTCATCCCTTCTAACTTTCAGAATGGTCTCTTTCTTGTCCAAATGTTTGACAGCTTCCTGTAATTCTTCCTTATCGCGAATCTCTTGATCATCCAAAGCGACAATATAATCTCCTGCTTTTACAAGGTGGGCTCCGGACTCATACTCCATCCCATCCTCCCCTGTAATTGGTTCTGTTCCCAGCACCATAACGCCTTCTGTCTCCAGATAGATTCCTATCGGCATCCCGCCGGGAATCACCATGTTACCAGAAGCCGTCTCTGCATTTACTTCTTGCTGTAATTTATTCTGCTGATATTCATTCATGTAATATCCACTGCTTATAGCAACCGTAAATGTTGTAATCATAATCAGAATTCTTCGATACCAGTATTTTCTCATCGTACAACCTCACTTTACTTATTATCAGACAAAAAGAAAGATAGATATCCATTTTGGATATCTATCTTATTATGTGATGTTTTCAATAATTTACTCTGTTTTACTTCATCTGATTCGCAAGTTCTTTCATCTCAACAGCACTTTGAATCACAGTGTCTGTGATTTTTGCTCCGCCAAGAATTCTTGCCAGCTCATGAATAGATTCTTTTTCATCCAATGGGAAGATACTCGTTCTGGTAATTCCTTCTTGTGTCTTCTTCTCTATCATGTAATGATGGTCCGCCATTGCTGCAATCTGTGCCAGATGCGTAATACAGATTACCTGGTGTTTTCTTCCGATTACAGCCATTTTTTCAGAGACTTTTTGTGCTGTTCTTCCGCTGATTCCCACATCAATTTCATCAAAAATCAATGTTTCAATATCATCACGCTCTGCCATGACCGTCTTGATGGCAAGCATAATTCTTGATAACTCGCCGCCAGATGCAACATTCGCCAAAGGTTTTAACGGCTGTCCAGGATTCAAAGATATCATAAATTCAATATCATCAATTCCTTCTGCAGTATAATTTTTAGTCTTCTCAAACTGAATCTTAAACTGAACACCCTCAAAATTCAGATCCTTAAGTCCTTCTTCAATTGATGTTTCCAGGATGAATGCCTGTTCCTTGCGAAGTTTTGACAATTTTTCTGCCGATTCTTCAAAAGATCTTTCCGCCTGCGTACATTGCTCTTTTAACTCTTCAAGATAATGGTCAAAATCCTCCAGAATCTGAATCCTCTCTTCCTGCTTTTTACAATAATCACAGATTTGTTCTATACTGTCACCATACTTTGTCTTTAGATGATTCAGTTCATTCAGACGGTTTTCCGTCTCATAGAACTCTTCATCAGAGAATTCGCAAGTCTTGCTGTATTCTGAAAGCTCACGGTTGAAATCATTCAACAGGCTGTCTACTTCAACCAACTGTTCATACAGTTCTGAAGCTTTTGCATCGTATTCAGCGATTTCTGAAAGAGAACGAATCGCGCGGCTCAATGCTTCACTGGCATTATCATTTCCCTCACTAGTGTATGTATATGCTTCATTCACTGATTCTACGATTCTCTTGCTGTTCGTCATTCGACGATATAAAACCTCCAGATCTTCATCTTCTCCTGGCTGAAGATCAGCATTGTGGATCTCATCCACTTCAAACTTAAGAAAGGAGAGTTCTTTCGCGCGCTGAGCTTCATCCGTCTGCATCTCATTCAGTTTTTTTATACAAGCTTTATATTCCTTATATGCCTTCTCGGTCCTTTGCCGCAATTCACCGATTGAATCTCTGGCAAATGCATCTACAATTCCAAGATGATTCTTTTTATACAACAGAGACTGATGCTCATGTTGTCCGTGAATATCAATCAGAATTGCTGCCACTTCTTTCAAAAGGCTGATTGACACTGTCTCGCCATTGATTCTGCTGACACTTCTTCCAGTCATCATGCGTCGACTAAGTGTCACCATCCCATCTTCCGGATAGATATCTAACTTGTTCAACTTTTCCTTCTGGTGTTCATTTTCTACCAGAAATGTTAATTCTACAAAGCCATATTCTGCGCCTTGCCTCAAAATATCTTTCGAATACCTTCCTCCAAGTGCCAGATTCACTGACCCTAGAATAATAGACTTTCCTGCACCAGTTTCCCCGGTAAGGATATTCAGTCCATCTTTGAATTCCACTTCTATTTCATCAATCAGTGCAAGATTTTTTACATGCAAACTCTGTAACATTCTGCCTCCTATAAGACAATCTTACTAATCTTATCCATCACTTTTATAGTATCATCAACACTTCGGATCGCACACATAATCGTGTCATCTCCGGCAATACTCCCTACAACTTCATTCCATTTCATAGCATCAATTGCTGCACATACCGCCATTGCCATTCCAGCCACCGTTTTAATAACAAGTATATTTTGTGCCATATCCATAGACACGAATCCATCTTTCAATACACGAATATATTTTTCACTCATGCCGTTTTCAGCGCTCTGATGTACTGCATAACGCTGCTTGCCATTTTCAGCCGGCACTTTCGTTAATTTCAGATCTCTGATATCACGGGACACGGTTGCCTGCGTCACTTTGAAACCTTCTTTGTTCAGATATTCTGCTAATTCTTCTTGCGTTTCAATGTAATTTTTATTAATCAGTTCAATAATCTTTGCATGTCTGTTTACTTTCATGACGCTAATTTCCTTTCATCTTTCTACGTAATGTTTCCAAAAAGCTGATATTACTTAACTTCATAATCGTTGTAGATGCTTCTGACTTTTTCACCGTGACTCTGTCTTTGGTCCTAAGGACTACCGTATCTGCTCCGTCAAACGTAACAAATACTTCTTCTTCCGAATCATTACGGCCTTCACCAATCTCAATTACAATCTCATCTTCTGCTGACAATACAATACTGCTTGTATTCAACGCATGAGAACAAATCGGTGTAATAACGATCAATGATGCAGTCGGCTCAACAATTGGCCCTCCAGCCGATAAATTATATGCAGTGGAACCTGTCGGTGTCGACAATATAACTCCATCTGCTTCATAAGAATTCAACAATTCCCCATTCACATATAATCGAAAATGAATAACTCGCAGCTCTCCTTTACGGGATACCACAATATCATTTAAGGAGACATCACAACTTCCGTCATCAAAGATCCCTTGCAGCATCATTCGTTTTTCAAATGTATAGTCGCCTTTCAACATTTGCTGAAAAGCTTCATTGATATGTGTTACTTCAACCTCTGTGAGATAACCAAGTGTTCCCATATTAATTCCCAAAATCGGTACTTCTCGCTTCCAAAGCATACGAGCCACTTCAATCAGGCTGCCATCTCCCCCAATCACGATTGCGCATCCGATTTCAGCTGGCACGGAATCCCGAATAATCTTTTTATTTTCATCTTTTTTGCATAAAATGCATTCTTTTCCAGCAGATTCCAACAGATTCATTATCTGATTGGTAATAGCGTGATCTTTATCTTTTCCGTCATTTGTAACAATTAAAAACCTGTCCATAATCTGTGTTCTTTCCCCTTAATTTTTTGCAAGAGTGTCAAATGCCTGATCTACAATGTCCTGTATGTCAACATTGCCAGTTATTTCCCCGGAGCCCTCACATTTTTCCAAATGAACCAGATATTCTATATTTCCTTCTGGTCCTTTGATTGGCGAAAACTCCAGATTCAATACATCAAAACCAATAGATAACGCATACTCAATAACAGTTGTTATTACTTCCAAATGTGTACTTTTCTCCCGTACTACACCTTTCTTTCCAACTTTTTCTCTTCCCGCCTCAAACTGCGGTTTAATCAAAGCAACAATCTGTCCTTTCTCTCTAAGATAATTACGGATTGGCAACAGGACTTTAGTCAGTGAAATGAACGACACATCTATAGATGAGAAATCAACAGGTTCACCAATATCTTCTGGTGTCACATAACGAATGTTTGTCTTTTCCATACATACAACTCTATCATCTTGTCGAAGCTTCCAATCAAGCTGTCCACGTCCAACATCAATAGCAAAGACCTTAACTGCTCCATTCTGCAGCATACAATCTGTAAACCCGCCAGTAGAAGATCCGACATCTGTACAGACCTTTCCCGCCACGCTTACGTCGAAATTCTTAATTGCTTTTTCTAATTTCAAACCGCCTCTGCTCACATACGGAAGTGTATGTCCCCTCACTTCAATCTGAACTTCTTCTGCAAAAGTCGTACCTGCCTTGTCTTCCCGTTGACCCTCCACAAACACATTGCCTGACATTATGATTGCTTTCGCCTTCTCACGCGATGGAGCAAGATTTCTTTTTACAAGTAATACATCTAAACGTTCTTTCATACTCTCTCCTACATTTTATCATATAGTTCCTGAATTCTTCTGGTCATCGTCTTAACATCAATTCCAGTTTCTTTCCGTAATACTTCAATACTTCCATGCTCTATATAGTCATCTGGAAGTGCCAGTGGAAGTACTTTTACATTTAAATTTTCCCTGGATACATACTCCAATACATGTTCGCCATAACCACCTGTCTGCACATTTTCCTCAATCGTTGCAATCAAACGATGATTCTTGCCAAGCTTTCGAATCATTTCTTCATCAATCGGTTTTACAAATCTTGCATTCACAAGCGTACAAGAATATCCTGCCATTTTCAGCTGTTCCCGTACTTTTACCGCGTCTTCGAACATATGACCAACAGATACAACTGCAATCTCTGATTCTTCATAAATCATCTCACTCTTTCCAAGCATGATCGGTTCTCGAAATTCTTCATATTCATCATAAGCACTTCCTCTTGGATACCGAAGCGCAATTGGCCCATCATAAGACAATGCAAACCGAAGCATATCCGCTAACTCCCATTTGTGTTTCGGCGACATGACTACCATATTAGGAATATTACTTAAATAAGACAAGTCAAAGATTCCCTGATGCGTCTCTCCATCACTGCCCACCAATCCTGCACGGTCAACAGCAAAAACAACCGGAAGATTCTGAAGTGCTACATCATGAATCAGCTGATCATATCCTCGCTGAAGGAAGGAAGAATACACAGCAAATACCGGATGCACTCCTCCGGCTGCCAGACCTGCTGCAAATGTAACTCCATGTTCTTCTGCAATTCCAACATCAAAAAAACGTTCTGGATACATCTGTCGGAATCGTTTTAGACCAGTCCCATCCGTCATAGCTGCCGTAATCGCGACAATATCCGGATGGTTTCTGGCCTCATCACAAAGGACTTTACCAAAGACATCCGTATAACTATCTCTCTTTTTGGGACTTTCTGGCTCTCCAGTCTCAATCTGAAATGGTCCAATTCCATGGAACTTATCAGGCTGTTTTTCTGCAGGTTCATATCCTTTTCCCTTTTCGGTAATCACATGAAGCAGTACAGGTCCCTCTATCTTCTGTGCGTCATGAAATGCTTTACACAGCATCGATAGATTATGTCCAGGAATCGGCCCCAGATAAGTAATTCCCATATCTTCAAAAAACATACCAGGAACGACTAGCTGCTTTATACTGCTTTTTGTCCGGTGGAGTTGATCAATTACATGTTCTCCTACCACAGGAATCTTATTCAGTGCATTGGTTACTCCTTTTTTTAAGCCAGTGTAGATATCTGCTGTTCGAAGTCCTGCCAGATACTTAGACATTCCTCCTACATTTTCTGATATCGACATCTTATTATCATTCAATACAATTATAAAATTAGTCTTTAGAAGTGACGCATTATTCAGTGCTTCATACGCCATTCCTCCAGTCAGTGAACCATCTCCGATCACTGAGATAACATGATATTTTTCTCCTTTGATATCTCTGGCATGAACATAACCCAGCCCCGCCGATATAGATGTAGAGCTGTGCCCGGTATCAAACGCATCACAGGCACTTTCTTTGCGCTTAGGGAAGCCACTCATTCCTCCATATTTACGCAGATCATCAAATCCCTCTTTTCTTCCGGTTAAAAGCTTATGTGTATAAGCCTGATGACCGACATCCCAGATAATCTTATCTTCTGGAAGCTGAAAGACCAGATGCATAGCCATTGTCAATTCCACGACCCCAAGATTAGACGCAAGATGACCACCTGTCTTACTAATCTTTTCAATCAAAAAATGTCGGATTTCTTCCGCTAACTGATCTAACTCATCTGGATTCAGTTCTTTAATATCATTTGCCTTTTGTATACGTTCTAACATAATCAGGTTCCCCTCTATTTGTCTCTGTGAATCAGTTGAATCAACAACTGTTCCAGATATTTATTTTCTCCTGATAACTGATGCAAAAGTCCAATTGCTTTTTCCGAAAGCTCCTCTACGACCTTTCCTGCCTCAGTTGTTCCCATTAATGTGACATACGTCGTCTTTTCATTCTTTTCGTCACTGTGAATTGGCTTTCCAAGCACTTCTTCTGTACTAGTCACGTCCAGGATATCATCTTGAATCTGAAAAGCAATTCCTACATAGTGAGCAATTTTTTCCACTTTTTTTACTTCTTCCTCAGTAGCACCAGCCAAGATTGCACCAATCATCATTGATGCCTCTATCAACGCTGCTGTCTTCAATTCATAGATTGTGTCCAACACCTCTTTGATCACGGCATGTCCTGTCTCTTTTACATCAATCACCTGACCGCCGATCATACCATATATTCCGGCCTTTTCTCCCAAAACCGTCAATGCTCTTCCAATCAAAAGTCCATCTTCTGGATCTGACACAAAAGCTTTAAAAGCAGTCTCAAATGCATAATTAAGCAAGGCATCCCCCGCCAGGATTCCCATATCTTCTCCATAGACCACATGCGTTGTTTTTCTTCCACGTCTATACTCATCATTATCCATCGCCGGTAGATCATCATGCACAAGAGAGTAAGTATGTATCATCTCAATTGCTGCCATAAATGGCTGAATCGCTTTGGAAGTTCCCTGAAACAAAGAGTATGTCTCTTGCATCAGCATTGGCCGCAGACGCTTTCCACCAGCCAGAAGACTATAACTCATCGCTTCCATTATGACGCTTTGATATCCCTTCTGTTTTGGAAGATATTCCTGTAAGATACCCTCGATATTCTGAACTTTCTGCTTCATTTGTATCTGAAAATCATCTTTAGAACTCATGAGTCTCTCCCTCTTCATCTAATATCAGCATTTTTTTCTCTACTTTGTCTATTTTATCATTACACTGTTTTAACAGATCCATACCTTTATGGTATAACTGAAAAGAATCTTCCAGAGAAATTTCTTCTTTTTCCATCTTCTGGATCGTATCTTCCAGTTGACCAAAAAGTTCTTCCAGATTCTGTCCCTCTTGTAATTCTGCCTGATTAGCCATGCTGCTCCTCCTTCACCTCTTCCACAACAGCGTGTATTACTCCATCTGTCACATACACGGACAATAGATCCTGCGGACGCACTTGCTCAATACTTTTAACAACAGTTCCTGATTCACTTTCTACATACGAAAAACCATGATTCAGCTTTTGAATCGGCGATAATCCTTTCATAATCTCCATGTAAATAGCCATCCTGTGTCTGGCATCTCTGACCTTCCCATCCATCAACGCCCGAAGCCGATCTTCTAATTCCACGATTCTTTGCTGATGTTCTTGTAATTTGTAACGTGGATGTAGATATTTTAACCTTGTCTGTAGTTCTTTCAGACGAAGGCGTTCCATCTGTATCCTCTGAGTCAGAAGTCGATTCATTTTGAATTGATATTCCTGTAATCGCTGCTCGGTCTGCCGAACATCACTGACCGCTAATTCTGCAGCTGCTGACGGAGTCGGTGCCCGAAGATCAGCCACATAATCTGCAATTGTAGTATCCGTCTCGTGACCAACCGCAGAGATTATCGGAATACTACAGTTAAAGATTGCTCTGGCAACTTCTTCTTCATTAAATGCCCACAAATCTTCTATCGAACCACCGCCACGGCCCACAATCATTACGTCAACATCTGCTTTTTCCAGCATCTGGATTCCTCGTACAATGCTTTCCTTTGCTCCCTCTCCCTGTACCTGGGCAGGATATAGTATCAGCTGGACATAAGGATTCCTACGCGCAGTAATATTCATAATATCCCGGATTGCAGCTCCTGTGGAAGCCGTTACTACACCAATCCGTCTGGCATAGGCCGGGATCGGCTTTTTATACTCAGGCGCAAACATACCCATCTCTTCCAGTTCTTTCTTCAACATCTGAAAACGTTCATAGAGAAGCCCATCTCCATCGAGATGAATTTCTCTGGCATAGAGCTGATAGGAACCACTTCGCTCATAGACATTTACCGATCCCAGAACCACTACCTGCTGACCTTCGCTCATACGAAAAGAGAGTCCGCCTCGCTGCCCTGCAAACATAACACAGGCAATCGTTCCAGACTCATCTTTTAATGAAAAATATATATGTCCTGATGTGTGATACTTACAGTTCGAGACTTCACCCTTCACATAGATACGGTTCAGCATATAATCCTGGGTAAACATATTTTTAATATATGCATTTACCTGTTTTACAGTATATACATTTCGAGCCATTATCTACCTCTGCTTATTATTCTGCAAGTTTTCCAAGCACAGCATTTATGAAAGCAGGGCCTTCATCACTGCTATACTTTTTCGCTAATTCTACTGCCTCATCAATTGCTACGCCTGTCGGTACATCTTCATCCCACTTCATCTCATATACAGCAAGTCTGAGAATCGTCAGATCCACCTTGTTCATTCGACTGGTCTTCCATCCGGTAGTATGCTCATTAATCAACGAATCAATTTCCGCAATCTTCTCCGCAATTTTAGATGATTTGGTTCGAATATAATCCAGATCTTTTTCCCTGGCATCCTCTAATTGTTCAAAATAAAGCTGTAATTGTTCTGGCATTTCCTGCTCTGCATTAAACTCTACTCCAAACAATACCTTAAAGATATGTTCTCTTAACTCTGTTCTCTTCACTTATACTTCCTCCGGCACATCTACCCCGGCCACACGGATATTCACGTCAGCAACTTCAAGACCTGTCATATTTTCAATTGCCGCTTTTACCTTCTCCTGCACCTTAGCTGTAGTCTCTTTGATACTATACCCATACTTCAGGTTCAGCGCCAGTGAAACGGTAACAATTCCTTCCAGTACATCAACTTTTACTCCTTTAGACAGAGACTTCATTCCCAACTTGCTAATCAACTCTCTGGTCGCATTCCCGGCCATTGATGACACACCGTCCACTTCCATCGCTGCAAGACCGGCAATGATAGATACAACATCATCTGCGATCTTAACCTCTCCAAGATTCTCGTCAGCTTTTATTGTATACGTACTTTTCTCTTCTTTACTCATTCTAGAAACCTCCTGTCTCATCTTACAATTCATTTTATTATATCAAATTTATACACATTTGCAAAGTGGGGACGGGGGTTTTTTCATTTTCCCCCGTCCCAAATTAAATTTACCGTGTCCCTATCTGCCAAATTCGGATAATTCTAGTCCGTTGTTTCTTTCCAATGTCATACGGATGCTCCAGTCATTGACGAACAGGAGTAACGGACGTCCTTTCAGATCTTTTACTTTCTTCATATCTGAAGTTCCAGTGAGTTTATCGAGATCTATATCTGTATTTTCTATCCAGCGAATGTGTTCATATGGCAGAGTATCCAGACGGATCTCTACGTTATATTCATTCTCAAGTCTGTATTTCAGTACATCAAACTGGAGAACACCAACTACTCCAACGATAATTTCTTCCATTCCTGTATTGTATTCCTGGAATATCTGGATTGCACCTTCCTGAGCGATCTGGTTGATACCTTTGATGAACTGCTTTCTCTTCATGGTATCTACCTGACGCACTCTTGCAAAATGTTCTGGCGCAAAGGTCGGGATTCCTTCATATGCAAATTTATCACCGGATGTCGTCAGAGTATCTCCAATGGAAAAGATTCCCGGATCAAATACACCGATGATGTCTCCACCATATGCTTTTTCAATCATCTTTCTTTCACTTGCCATCATCTGCTGTGGCTGAGAAAGCCGTACTTTTTTGCCGCCTTGTATATGAAATACATCCATTCCTGCTTCGAATTCACCGGAACAGATTCTCATAAATGCAATTCTGTCTCTGTGTGCCTTATTCATATTCGCCTGAATCTTGAATACAAATGCAGAGAATTCTGATTCTTCCATCGGATCTATCGCCCCCTGATCAGACATTCTTGGAAGGGGTGAAGTCGTCATTTTTAAGAAATGTTGTAAAAATGTCTCTACTCCGAAATTTGTAAGTGCTGATCCAAAGAATACAGGTGACAATTCGCCTTTACTGACTAATTCCTGATCAAATTCTGCACCGGCACCATCCTGAAGTTCAATCTCTTCTTCAAGCTTCTCCCTTTGTTCTTCTGTCACCCAATCTGTAATCTCAGGGGCATCGATTGCGATCTTCTTTACTTCACCCTGTGTTGTTCCCTTATGGGTATCGGAAAAAAGTTCTACTTTCTTCGTTGCTCTGTCATAAACCCCTTTAAATTCCTTACCTGAACCAATCGGCCAGTTTACCGGGCAGGTTGCAATTCCAAGCTCGCTTTCAATATCATCCAAAAGCTCGAATGTGTCCAACGCCTCACGATCCATCTTATTAATAAATGTAAAAATTGGAATGTGACGCATAGTACATACCTTGAACAGCTTTCTGGTCTGTGCCTCGACACCTTTCGATGCATCAATGACCATCACCGCAGAATCAGCCGCCATCAGGGTACGGTAAGTATCTTCCGAGAAATCCTGATGTCCAGGCGTATCCAGAATATTAATACAATAGCCACCATAATTAAACTGCAATACGGAAGACGTAACAGAGATACCTCTTTCCTTCTCAATTTCCATCCAGTCAGACACGGCATGCTTTGCAGTGGCTTTTCCCTTGACACTTCCGGCCTGATTGATGGCTCCTCCATACAACAGGAACTTTTCTGTCAATGTTGTTTTACCGGCATCCGGGTGGGAAATAATTGCAAATGTTCTTCTTTTTTTAATCTGCTCCTTTACTTCATTCGTAATCTGTGACATATATATAAACACTCCTATAAATAATATAACCGTTTTTACACGCTATTAGTCAGTATAACACACCTGTTTTCATTCCTCAATTACGAATTTTCGGAATCTATCAAAGAATCCCGAATCCACCATTGTCAGCTTCCTTCGGATGCATAAAATAAAAAAGGAAACCCGAAATGGATTTCCTTAATCTATTCATGATTTATTCCGATTTTCCTTCATTATATACAGGCGTGATTACGATATTCTGCGCTGCCACTCCGGTCTTTCTGGTAACAATATCTTCAATCTGGGCCCGATTCGCATCACTCAATTCTGCGGCATTGACAACTACATCCGCAGTATCGGCTGTTAAACTGACGACAACTTCATCAAACCCTTTGGATGCAAGCAATGTCTCTGCCGCTGCTTCTTTTTCTGCCAATTCAGTCATTGCTACCATCTGATTGACTGCTTCCTGTTTCTGTTCATCACTTAGATTCTCATTATCTATGATTTCCATCAAAGATTCTTTGTTCTTTGCACGCACCTGCTCTCTGGTTACCTTCGCTTCTGCCACAACACCGCTTGCCTCTCCGCTTGTAAGTACTGCTTCCCCTGGAGTTCCGTCTACGCTGTCACCTGCATCACTGTCCTGACTTTCGATATCACCCGCTGAACTTTCCAGATCTTCCTCCGAAATATCCAAAAGTTCCTGATTCGCCAATTCTGCATTTGTCTGTTCTGCATCATTTTTCTCACCAAATATTTTGCCGGAATAATTCAAGTATCCGGCCGCTGCGATCATAACAGCCAATGCTGCAATAATAATCTGGTTCTTCTTCAAAATTCGTTTCACTGTTCATCCTCCTACCATGCCACTTATTTTTTAACTTTTCTTCATTACCCTAATCTTATGCGTGTCTATTCCAAATAATGCTTGGACAGCTTCAGTAATATTCTGTTTCACGACTGCATTATCACCACCTTCCGCAAGAACAACTACTCCTTCTACCTGAGGGCTTAATTCTTTACTTATATAGGGCTCCTGACTCTGCGTATTGTCTCCGTTATATACAGTGGTTTCTCCATGCGTACTGTTCTGCGTTGTACGTGTCCCTCCCTGACTGTCTGTCTCCGTAACCGTCTCGCTGTCCGCCTCTATATCCTTTTCCACCACTTTCTCTGCAGAAGACTCCAAAGTAATCATAACCGTGACTTTGCCAGTTCCTTCCATCTGTGATAAGACATTTTCCAGCCGCCTTTCTAGTTTCGAAAGATACACATCCTGCTCGGTATCAATTCCGCTTCCTGCAGTTGAAACCGTTTCTTCTTCATAAGTATCCGATTGTTCTTTCTTTTGTTCTGTAGGAAGAGCAATGACAAGTAAAAGAACTCCCACCAAAAAAATAATCATTAGCTGATCTTTCTTTATATTTTTTATTGAGAAATCCTTTGGAATCTTAAACCACTTCTTCTTATCTTCCAATTCTTATCTCCTCCACATCAATTTCCATATTTTCTTCACTGCCTTCTTCATTTTCGTTATCATCCTGATATTCCTTCTGAACTTCATTCAGATATTCTTCCGGATTAATTGTTTCCAGATAATCTGTGGAATTCTCTATTTTTTCAATCTGAGTCAAATATTCATCATTCTCGTATAGATTCTCCCAACTGCTCTCCATTCCCAAGAGTTTCACTATCGGCGCAGCCAGCATAATAATCAGGACCAGCCCCGTAAAGAAACGCAGATATCGTTGATATCCCTTATCAGGAATAATATGCATAACCGCTGTAATCATAACCATATAAAACGCAAGATTTTCCATCCATTGATACAGATATTCAAACATCTCATCACCTTAGATATTTCCCGTTGTTGCTGCCACTACAACGATTGTAAGAAGGAACAAAACTCCTGTCGTAAATAAGACTTTTAATAAGAGATGGCATCCTTCACTGACTGTTTCTACACACCCCACCATTCGTTTATCAGAGATTGGCTGGATCAAAGCTGCCATTAATTTGTATAAAAAGATAATACATATAATCTGAAGCATTGGCACAACACAAAGGGCAATACAGATTACTGCTCCAGTCATGCCAATACCATTTTTTACTAAAACCGCTGTCCCTAGCACAACTTCTGTGATTCCGCCGATTGCATCTCCAACTCCAGGAATTGCCTCTGCACTGCGTGTAACGACACTTCGTTTTACCGTATCAATAGCCGGATTAATCAACCCCTGAACTACATTTAACCCTATAATACACGCTAATAAAGTTTTTAAGATCCAAGATACGCCCAGTTCAATAAGCTCCGAAAACTTACTGAGATAATCTTCCTCAGACAGATAATTTAGTACTTTTACCATCATGTAGATATGTATCAATGGAAGTAAAAAATTAGCCACCAGAAGTTCTACCAGATAAATCAGAAATAAAACCAGATTATAAAAAGCAACGGATGTAACACTACCTTTTGCAATTGCAACTGCCAAAAAATACAATGGACAAAACACTCCCATAAACGAAGTCAGATTTGTAATCCCACCGCTGACCCAGTCTACTACAGCTGCAAAAGAACTTAATGTCAATGCAATCACCAGAAGATATAAGACATAAAAACTGATTTCTGCAATTTGGCGGCTTTGAAAAACTCTGGAAAAATTCGTAAATACTGCTGCAATCACAGCGATCAGAAGAATATGAATCAGATTGTCTTTGCTGACTCGAAATGCATATCCGACCTGGTCTTCCAATAACCGATTCAGCAATTCTGCAGAGAAAGTCAGATCCCCAGAAAGAATCCCCAATAATGTTTCCTTAAAATCCATCTTTTCTTCTGGAAATAAATCTTTCAGGACATCGTTGATATCCTCAAAATCAAACTGGTCTATCATTTCTTCTTTCAGTCTGCTTTGTTCTTCCTCTGTTTCCGCTGCCGATACCTGACCTCCAATCCCAATCCACACAGCCATGATTTCAAATATCGTAAGCCATATAATCAGCCTTTTTCTCATGACAAAAACCCCTTGATCGTATCCAGAAGCGCCATAAGAATCGGCATGCTTAATAACATAACTGCCAGTTTGCCGAATATTTCAATCTGCGTGGCAATCGTCTGATATCCTGAATCTTTGCAGATGCTGGAAGAGAATTCTGCCACATAAGTAATTCCTAGCATTTTCATTAATGTGCCTATATAAGACTGATCCATCTTAATATAATTTCCAATTGTTTTCACGGCATCCAAGATGATATCCAGTTGTCCAAGAATGCAGGAAAAAATAATCAGACTCAACGCAGCGCTTATATAGATACCATATTCTGATTTTCCACTTTTGAATTGTATTGCCAGAAGTGTTCCCGCAACTCCCAGAATCCCAATCTGCAGCATATTCATATGTATCCCTTCTTTCCTATAACGAAAACAGCTGCCGGATGGAAGAAAACAATTCATATATATATGGTACAATCCAAAACAGCACCAGTATCAGACCTGCCAGACTTGTCAGAAATGCCTGTTCTTCTCTCCCACTGTGTTTTAAGACCTGGCACAGTACTGATACCAATATTCCAACCGCCGCAATCTTAAAAATTAGATTTATACTCATTTATGCCTCCTTTATATCAGCAGGATCGTAACAAAGATTCCACTCATGACACCCAGACAACGATATAATCTGATTCTTGAATTCATCGTTTCATGTTGTTCTTCCATAGACAGATTCAATTCTTCCAGATAAAGATCCAGCGTCCGGACCTGCATCTCAATATCTGCAATTCCAAATTGTCCGCCCAGTGCCGATAATCTATCCAGAACATCTTTCGGAAGTCCGGCATCTGCAAGATATTTTCGTGTGTTTTCTTCCCATATGATTGAAAATACCCCTCCGGTTCTTCTTTCTGTCTGTTCCGCCAGCTGCTTCATCCAACTCTTGTACGGCTCTTTGGATGATACTGCAATCTGCTGAAATGCTTCACCCAGATATGCTCTAGAATAAAAGATCTCACTACGGAGCCGGTAGATCAACTTCTGAAGATATCTCATCTGTCCATATTGATCCCGAATGTGCTCTGCAGCCACAATTCCTCCACAGGCAGATGTCATTATAACAATCAGACTTCCTATAACTTTCAACATCATGACACTTGTAACGTCTCCCGATACAAAAGAGTTCCTCTGCTGTCATAGATTCCTTCTACCTGTCCTACATGTTCCCGGTTTTCCAGCAATACATACCGTTCAAACCGTTTTTCAGCCACCATCTGATCAAACAAAGGCTTCTTCCGTAATTCTTCCATAGAATCTGCATGCACGGTTGCCAGCATCTTACATCCACAATGCATGGCATATTCAATAGCATGTACATCCTCTGCCGTTCCAATTTCATCCACCGCAATCACTTCCGGCCCCATGGAACGAATCAACATGATCATACCCTCTGCTTTCGGGCAGCAGTCCAATACATCCGTACGGATTCCAAGCTGAGTCTGTGCTACTCCCATATAACATCCGCCGAGTTCCGAGCGCTCATCTACTACTCCAACTGACATTCCGTTTATCCATCCATTTCCATTGGAAATTTGTCGGATCATATCCCTTAGCAGAGTTGTTTTTCCACACCGCGGCGGTGATACGATCAATGTATGGTACAATTTTTTGTTATACGTTATAAACGGAAATATCGGATCCGCACATCCAAGAATCTCATGAGACATTCTCAGATTAATTGACGAAATATATCTTAAATTCTTTACTTTTCCATTTTCAATGATTGCCTGTCCTGTCATTCCAACTCTATGTCCTCCTTCAATCGTAATATATCCTTGCTTCATTTCCTGCTCATATGCATATAAAGAATAATTACTGATATATTCCAGCATTTCTCTGATGTCTTCCCTGGTAACGATATAAGGCTTGCCCCGCTGATTGCCAGGTATTATCTCCTCTCCGCGGTAAACCAGAAGCAGCGGCTTCTCCACACGCAGTTTAATCTCCTGCAAATACTCATATTGCAGATGTTCTTTACCGATCAACACCCGAATGCTGCGGGGTAAAACACTTAATATTCGATTCTCTTGCATCATTGTCCACCTCTTTAACTCAATATATGTTCCAATCCAACATTTATGCCAAAATAAAAAAAGACATAGACTTTTCGTCTAAATCTTTTCATTTGGGTACACCGCATATTGCAAATGGGGACGTAGTATTTTGCAAAAATACTACGTCCCCATTTAACACTTTTTTATTCAGCTACGTCTTTCATACTAAATGACATTCTGCCCATCTTATCTTTTCCAAGGCATACAACTTTGACTACATCGCCTAATGTCAATACGTCTTCTACATGGTTGATTCTTTCTTTGGAAATCTTTGAAATGTGCACCATTCCTTCTTTTCCTGGTGCAAATTCCAGGAATGCGCCAAATTCTTTGATGCTGACTACTTTTCCTTCTAATACCTGTCCGGCCTCAAAGTCTGTTACAATAATGTGAATCAGTCTCTGGGCTTTTTGCATATTATCTGCGTCTGTTCCGCAGATGGATACTGCTCCGTCATCGGTAATGTCAATCTTTACGCCTGTCTGTTCAATAATCGCATTGATTGTCTTACCGCGCTGACCTACAACATCACCAATCTTCTGTGGATCGATCTGCATCTGGATGATCTTCGGTGCGTATGGGCCTACTTCTGGTCTTGGCTCGGCGATTGTCTTTGACATTACTTCATCCAGAATATAGGTTCTTGCCTTCTTTGTTGCAGCAATAGCTTCTTCAATAATTGGTCTTGTCAAGCCGTGGATCTTGATATCCATCTGGATTGCGGTAATACCTTTGTGTGTACCGGCTACTTTAAAGTCCATATCGCCGAAGAAGTCTTCCAGCCCCTGAATATCTGTCAACACCAGATAATCGTCATCCGTCTCTCCTGTTACCAATCCTGCAGAGATACCTGCAACTGCGGATTTGATTGGCACACCTGCAGCCATCAGTGACATAGAAGATGCACAGATACTTGCCTGAGAAGTTGAACCATTAGATTCAAATGTCTCAGATACGGTACGAATCGCATATGGGAATTCTGCTTCGCTTGGAAGTACCGGTACCAATGCTCTCTCAGCCAATGCACCATGTCCGATCTCACGACGACCAGGTCCTCTGGACGGTCTTGTCTCACCAACAGAGTAAGACGGGAAATTATAGTGGTGCATATATCTCTTAGAAGTCTCGGATTCATCCAGTCCATCCAGTCTCTGCGCTTCTGCAAGTGGCGCAAGTGTTGTAACTGTACAGATCTGAGTCTGTCCACGTGTAAACATTGCAGAACCATGAACTCTCGGAATCAGGTCGATCTCTGCAGCAAGTGGTCTGATCTGATCGATTGCTCTTCCATCCGGACGCTTGTGATCTTTCAAGATCATCTTACGAACCGTCTTTTTCTGATACTGATATACCGCTTCACCCAGCACAGCCAGCCATTCTTCATTGTCTGCAAATGCTTCCTCTAATTTTTCTGTAATCTGTCGGATATTTTCTTCTCTTACCTGCTTCTCATCAGTAAATACAGCTTCTTCCATCGCCTCAGGCGGAACGATTTCTTTGATTGCAACAAATAATTCTTCCGGTACTGCACAGCTTTCGTATTCATGTTTTGGCTTACCGCACTCTTCTACGATTGTTTCAATAAAAGCAATAACTTTCTGATTCACTTCATGTGCAGCAAAAATCGCCTCGATCATCTGCTGTTCCGGAACTTCATTTGCTCCGGCTTCAATCATGATAACCTTTTCTTTTGTAGAAGCAACTGTTAACGCAAGATCAGATACTTCTTTCTGCTCTGCTGTCGGATTAAATACAAATTCTCCATTAACCAGACCTACCTGAGTCGTAGAGATCGGTCCGTCAAACGGGATGTCTGAGATGCATGTTGCAATAGCAGCTCCCAACATTGCTGTTAATTCTGGAGAGCAATCCTGATCTACAGATAATACAAGGTTTTCTAAAGTAACATCATTGCGGTAATCCTTCGGGAATAACGGTCTCATCGGACGGTCAATTACACGACAGGTGAGGATGGCATTCTCAGATGCTTTTCCCTCTCTCTTATTGAATCCTCCCGGAATCTTTCCAACAGAATATAATCTTTCATTATATTCAACACTTAAAGGGAAGAAGTCAATTCCTTCTCTTGGTTTTTCAGATGCTGTTGCCGTACATAATACGGTAGTATCTCCATAATGCATTAAGACTGCACCATTGGCTTGCTTTGCAACTCTGTCAACATCAACGCGCAGAGTTCTTCCAGCTAATTCCATTTCAAACTTCTTATACATATGATTCTCCTTTATCATTCTTAGATATGCATTTCTTGCAAAACAGGAGCTGCCGAAACTACTGAAAAACACATTTATCAGGCAAATGTACTTTTCAGTGGTCTCGGTCTAGATATTCCTGTTCGCAATCTTAAATATTATATCATATAGGTTTTAAATATTCTACTACCAAATTACATATTCTCACAGATTTGAACAACTTTCGATTTTTCGATTTACTTCTTCACGGTATTTACGGCTGACCGGAATTTTCTCATTTCCTTTCATCACAATGCTGTTGCCATCCCAGTAGAGGACATGATGTATATTTACCAGATAGCTCTGATGACATCGAAAAAATCCTGCTGATTTCAATACTTCTTCTGCTTCTTGCATCTTCATATAAAATTCAATGGATTCGCAGGGATATTCAACGACTGCTTTAATTTTTCGTTTATCACTCATCAGATATTTAATTGCATTTAATAGGATAAACTCTTTCCTTTTCTGCCTTTTTATTAAAAAGAACTGTCCCTGAACCTTTCTTCGTTTTTCCAGATAAGACTGCAGTATTTCTTCCAGTTTTTCTACTGCCACAGGTTTTAGTAGATATGCATACGCCTGTACTTCATATCCCTGAAATACCATATCCTTTCTTGCAGTAATAAAAATTATTGCAGAATCCACATCATTTCTCCGTAAAATATGTGCTGTTTTCATTCCATCTAATCTGGGCATCGTAATATCCATGAAGATTAGATCTGCCCAGATATGTCCGCCTCTTTCCATCACTTCCACCAATTCAGATCCGTCTTCATAACACTCAAAAGTCACTTCCTCTCTGTCAAAAAGCAGATGACTGAGTGTCTGTTTTAATTCTTCACAATCATTTATATTATCTTCACAGATTATTATTTTTAACATATGTTCTCCCCCTTTGTCATTTTCCTATTCGTTTTAAAATCAAAAACGGGGACATATTATTTATTTTTTTGTAAAAAAAGAAGCCGATTATGAAGTCGACTTCTTTTCTTTCATTATTCTTGAAGTGTAATATCAAATAAAACTTCTTTCTTCAATACATATACCGGGCTATAAAATTGTACATTCAAAGATTCCGGTATATCCTCACTCTCTACAGATAACGCATAAAACTCCCGGTCATCGATATATGGAACACTGGCATTTACCGACTGCCCATTTGATGCAGTCCCTGTCGCCTTTGCGGTCACAAACTGGAGCTCCGTTTCAGGCGATCCAGAAACCGGTTCATATAATAGTTCATAATCCCAGCGGCGGCCCTCAATGATCTCGGCCTGTCCGTTCGAGAGATTATATTGATACGTAATGGTACAATGACGTCTGATCCCTGTGATATGAAGCCCTGTCCCATCATCAAATAAAACCGTCTGGTCACACCCCAGGTAATCATCTTCTTCCGTTGGAAGATTAATCTCTACCGGCTCTGTCATAGCTTCTTTTCTCAGGCATAACTGAGGGATCCGCAGTATATATTCTCCTGGCTCTATATTCCGAAAATAAATCTCAAATCCTCTTCTGTATCCTGTTTCCGTCTCTGTATCCTGCACATTTATCCGGCAGCGTTCATAAGAATTCCCAGCCGAGTCAATTAATACAGGATGCTCTATCTCCCCTTCCTGATACCAAAAGTAACCTCTGGTTATCAGATCATCTATTTTATATTCTTCCGGATTCTCCTGATAGAGATTAACAATGGCCATTCCTTCTTTTAACGCTGTAAGCCCTGTCTTCATATAGATTCCATTCACAACTGCTGAGTTCCGTTTTACCCCTTCTGAAGTATCTTCTGAAGATTCACTATATTCTTTTACATCCAGTTTTTTCATTGTCACAAAGAATTCATTCCCCTCAGGAAGCACGATTGAGACACCGATCTTGTCGGCTCCATCCTCTTCCGGTACCCATTTTCCATAATAACTGGCTATAAATATGTACTCCTCTCCGGGACTATTAATGTGTCCCTTTTGATATTCCAAGAAAAATTTCCTATCACCTGCCGACTGCAAATATGCCTTTTCCAGATAGTGTGCTTCATTATAGCTCCAGCCATTCGGCTTATTTTGGAATAGTTCCGCCTTTTCTTCTGGTGTCAGTTCTTCATAAGAATCTATATCATCATATACTCGCTCCATATCCGAACACGTTAATCTGATATCTATCTTCCATATTCCATTTTGATAAAATACATTATCCAGTTCATATGTCACATCATCCTTCACAAATTTCTGTGTATTTTTCACCATTTCATAGGACGGAATATCGGACCAGATCAAGCCGTCCATAAGAGAAAACTGGTACTTTTTCACACCACTTACTGCTTCTTTTATAGAATGAACTGCGCCAGCCACTCCTGACTGTTTTATTTCTTCTTCCTGATTGTCTTCCGATTCCTCTTCTTTTGAACGAGTTTTTATTGGATCTTCTCCTTTCCTTTTTTGCACAGTTTCATCTTGATCCGAAGATTCTTCCGACATAATCAAATCATAGAATGGGAACCAGGATGGAAGCCAGCCATGTCTCTTCATGATATTGACTGCACTGGTTGTAATGCCGAATATCAATATACTGATCAGGATAAAATACAACAATTTCTTTTTCCCTCTCGATCCTCTTTTCTTGACATTTTCATACTTCATATCCAGCTCTTCTGCAATTTCCCCATAACTTAAGCCATTATAATAATGCATGCTCAAAATCTGCTGGTCCAAAGGCGGAAGCTGTTCCATTGCTTCTTCCAATTGTTCCGCCTGCTTTGTCTGATTAATATGGATGTCCTTTTCTTCTTTATATCTTTCCAGGACCTCATTCTCTATTTTCTGTCTTCGACAGTTTTTCCGAAATCTGTCAACGGCTCTTCGTTCAGCAATAGTACACAGATAATTTCTGAGAGTTCCCTTTGATTTGTCAAAACGACTGTGATTCAGACAGAATTCTGCAAACACATCATTCACACATTCATCAATATCTTCCTGACTCCTAAGTTTTGAGGCACAAGTACTTCGAATCAAAGACGAATACTGTCCCATCAGCACTTTTGCCCCGTAATCTTTATCTTGCTCTAATAAATCTAAAATTTCTTCGTCTGTATACATCTCAATTCCTTTTTTCTATACGTATCTTAAGATTAGAATACCAGATATACAGTAGATTGTGTCTGTTTTCGTAATATCCAGCTTGATTTTTGTAATTTTTGTCACTGCATTTCAGGTAACAAAAAGAAAACCCTGCCTGTATCCAGGCAAGGTTCTTTCGCACACAAACTATGCAATTATTTTCTTAATCCAAGTCTTTCAATTAATGTACGATATCTCTCGATATCTGTCTTCTTAAGATAAGCAAGAAGTCCTCTTCTCTGACCAACCATTTTCAAAAGTCCTCTTCTTGAATGATGATCCTTTGGATTGTTCTTGAAATGCTCTGTCAGATCATTAATTCTTGCTGTCAGAATAGCAATCTGTACTTCTGGTGAACCTGTATCCCCAGGTGTTCTTCCATATTCTGCTACAATCTGTTCTTTCTGTTCTTTAGAAATCATTTTTATTTCCTCCTTAAACTTTTATAACGCCAGACATTAAGTAACGGTTGGAGATTCCATTTACCGAACATCGGCTCTCACAGTGATATAGTATATCATAACATACACCTAATGTAAAGAAAAATCTTATTCTTATTCTTCCTCTTCATCATCCTGTTCATTCATTGGTTCCAAAATTGCAAATGCAATATTGGTCGCATGATCAGCTACACGCTCCAGACCTGATATTGTATCAGAGAATATCATTCCCGCCTCCGGCGTACATTTATTCTTCGTCAATCTCTTTACATGTGCATTCTGCAGTTTCTTCTCCATCTCATCAATCTCTTCTTCCAAATGCAGAATTTCCCTCATATGTTCATAATTGCGGTTTGTAAACATTTCAAGAGAATATTCTAATATTTTCGTAGTCTTATCCATCATATCAAGAAGCTGCTTTTTTGCCTTATCGGTCAGTTCTATCCCGCGCTCAATTCTAGTCTTCGCAGAATCCACAAAATTCTCTGCATGATCTCCGATTCTTTCAATATCATTCACCACATGAAACAAACCACCGATCAATTTTTCATCCGCAATAGGGAGCGCGATCTCATTTGCTTTTACTAAATAATCCGTAATTTTACGGTTCAAGAAATCGATATATTCTTCTGTTTCATAGACTTCTTGTATCTCTTTTTCATTCAGATTACAAAGCGCATCCATTGATTTTTTTAAATTCATGACCGCAACTTTACCCATATGCTCAATTTCATGAATGCTGTCCATTACTGCTGTTGTAGGTGACATCATAGAACCATCGCCAATATAAAGCAATTCATACTGATCCTCTGCAGTTGTATCTTTACCCGGAACAATCTTATAAGTTAATTTCACAATCCATCCCATGAATGGGAACATCATGGCTACTTCCAATACTTTCATCAGAGTATGTACATTTGCAACGGAACGTGCCAGACTACCACCAGATATATACAAAATCGCATTTGTAAACGGTTCAACTGCAACAAGCAAAATACAGAAGAATATTGCAGAACCTATCACATTGAACAGGAAATGAATCAATGCGGCACGTTTTGCATCCTTTTTTCCGCTAAGGCTCGCTACTAATGCAGATACGCAAGAACCAATATTACAGCCCAAAATCATAAACGGGCAAATGGTAAATTCCAAAAGTTTCTGGGATACCATCAACAGAATGATACCTACCGTTGCAGAAGAGCTTTGTAGTACAGCAGTAATCAAAAAACCAACCAAAATCGCTGCAAACGGATTCGTCAATGAAGCCAGGAAATTCAAAATTCTCGGCGAATTTTTAACTGCTGACATGCTGTCTGACATGATACTCAGACCCATGAATAAAATACCAAATCCCAGTATTACTTCTCCGATTTTTTTGATACTCTGTTTCTTACAGAACATGATCATAATGACACCAATAATGACAATTAATGGTGCAATATCCGATAAATTAAATGCGATAAGCTGCCCTGTTATCGTGGTACCAATATTAGCACCCAAGATTACTCCTGATGCCTGCATCAAATTCATAAGTCCCGAATTCACAAAACTTACTACCATCACAGTTGTTGCATTGGATGATTGAATAATTGCGGTAAATATAATTCCTACCACCATTCCAATAAATCTGTTCTTGGTAAAAAATTCAAGAATACTTCTCATTTTGGCTCCAGCCGCTTTTTCAAGACCTTCGCTCATCATTTTCATACCATACAGGAAAAATCCCAATCCCCCAAACAACATAAAAATTGTTGTAATACTCATTTGTATTCTCCTTATCTCTCAAGCGCAAAAAAATGTTTGCCGAATTCAATGTCTCTATCGATACAAGTCTTCATCTCTTCAATATTTTCAAATTTCTGTTCCGGACGTCGAAATTCCAACAGTTCAATAGTCACTTCTTCTCCATAGGCATTTCCTTGAAAATCAAACAGAAAGCTTTCAATCAGCACCTTATTCTCATTGCTTACCGTTGGCTTCACTCCCACATTCGAAATACCATGATACCAACAGCCATCTATTCGGACATTGCTAAAATACACTCCTCGCGGAGGAACTATTTTATCATGTGGCCATACTACATTCAATGTTGGAAATCCCAATGTTCTTCCAAGCTGTTTGCCATGTTCCACTCTGCCGCTGACGCTATACGCATACCCAAGAAGTTTTTTTGCCAGTTCCATATCTCCCTGCTTTAAAACTTCTTTGATATAAGTACTACTGATAATCCGGTCTTTATAACGTTCCTTTTCCATCACAAGCAATTCATATCCATAACGTTTTGCATAATCCGCAAGCATATGAATGTCTCCATGCTTTTCATATCCAAACTGAAAATCTGTTCCTACCACAACATACTTCGCATGAAAAATACCATTTATGATATTTTTAATAAAATCTTCTGCATGAATCTGACGAAACTCCTGAGTAAATGGACATTCTACGAGATAATCCACTTTTCCTTCCAAGTGTTCCCTTCGTTCCTCCCCCGTCATTAATACTTGCGGGAGAATACCTTTACTCTCCCATAAAGGATGCATATCAAAGGAACACACAACACTGTTCATTTTTTCTTTTTCTCCCAGCTCACGTACTTTTTCTGCCAAAATCTGATGTCCTCTGTGAAGTCCATCAAATTTTCCAAAAGTAACTGCCGTTTCTCTGCTGTCATTATAATGTGACAGCAAACTGATATATTGCATTCTATTCCCTCTAATCGTTATTTATCTTCGCAAAAAAACATCTTTATGATCTGATATTCTTTCTTTTCATCGTTCCAACTATAAATTGCAACAAAATGTCCCTGTTCATCATATAACCGCATATAATCTCCATCCACTTTTTCTCTGGATTTTTCTTCGTGCTCAAAGTACACGGCATTCATCGGCAATGAATTTCCATTCTTCGCCAAAAAATCCCAGCTCTTTTTTACCGTAATCTTTTGATATTCCTGGAACATTGCATCAATTGGAATGACCACATCCATCAAACAATCTTTCATGCATTTTTGGGAAATCTCTTCCAGAGTCATACTGTCAGCAATCCGAAAGCTACTGACTCGTGTTCGTACTAAACTTTCCATACATCCACCACATCCAAGTGTTTCTCCAATGTCATGACATAAAGTTCGGATATACGTTCCTTTTGAGCAGGACACCTCCATTTTCACGCGCGGAAGCTCCATCTTAAGAATCCTGATCTGGTATATCACAACTCTTCTTGCCTTTCGCTCTACTACTTTTCCTTCTCTGGCAAGTTCATACAATTTCTTACCATTTACTTTCAAAGCAGAATACATCGGCGGTATCTGATCATACTCTCCCACATAACTTTCTATCACTTCTGTTACTTTTTCCTCTGTAAGAGCAGACGTATCCCGGGTTGTCAAGGTTGTTCCGCTAGTATCCTGCGTATCCGTAGAACGTCCCAACAGAAGAATTGCCTCATACGTCTTATCCTTATCGGTAAGCATATCGCATAATTTAGTTGCTTTTCCCAGACAGACAGGAAGAACACCAACCGCATCCGGATCTAACGTTCCCGTATGCCCAATCTTTTTCTGTCCAACAATTCCCCTTAGTTTCGCTACGACATCATGAGAAGTATATCCTTTTTCTTTATACACATTTAAAATACCGTGTATCATCGTTTTCTCCTGTCTTTTATTCTGCCAATTCCTTCATCTGTACTTCAATCTGCTCAGAAAGATTATTAATCACATCATGCGGCCTTCCAATCATCGTCAGTCCGGCAGCTTTCTTATGTCCTCCACCGCCAAAATACTGTGCAACCTTACTCACATCAATATAATTTTTAGAGCGAAGACTTACTTTGTATGTATTTGACTCTATCTCATACATAAAAATAGCGACTTCTACACCTTTCGTAATTCTAAGCTGACTTACGATTCCATCCAGATCTTTAGCATCAACTCTATAAAAATCCATGACTTTTTTGGTGACATAAGATGCAATACAAGTACCATTCATAAATAAAATACTCTCTAACAACGCTCTTCCCAAAATCTGATTCTGAGCATAACTCTTTTCATAATATGTATCCTGTATCATTCTCGGTGCATCCACACCTTTCTCTAACAATCTGGCTGCAATTCTGAAGGTCGACGGGGTCGCACATGAATATTGGAACACACCTGTATCATGAACAATGCCAAGATAGAGAGCATTGGCAGTATCCAGAGAAATCTTCTCATCTTCCAGTAAATTATATACTAACTCTGAGGTAGAACTTGCATCCGGCACCACATAACTTTCCTGTGCAAACCCAGTATTACTGATATGATGATCAATACAATAAGTATATTTCGCATTGTCAAACAACTCACCAGAGAATCCCAGACGTTCTTTATCACCACAGTCCAGGCAAAAGAACAGATCATATTGCACTTTCTCATCCGAAATCTCATGACAAATCTCTTTCGTAGCTTTCAGACATGTGAATGCTTCTGGAATCTCTTCCAGATAGACATCCACTTTTTTTTCTGTAAAATTCTCTTTAATATACTGGTATAAACCAATACAAGATCCTACACAATCGCCATCCGGACGCACATGTCCGCTAATTGCAATTGTCCTAACATCGCTTAAAATCTTATTCAGCATCTGCATCACCTTCCGTTGTCATGCCCTTGGTCACTTCATCGATTTTTTTTGACATATTGACACCATATTCAATCGACTGATCCAACACAAATTTAATTTCTGGTGTATTTCGCATATTCAATGTACGTGCCAGTTCTCGCCGGATATAGCCTTCCGCACTCTGCAGGCCCTTAATTGTCTCTGCCTGTGCATGCGCATCCCCCAACACACTGATATATGCTTTGCAGGTTTTCAAATCCGGGGCTACTTCCGCCGCGACCACAGAAGTCCATGGAGCTACTCGCGGATCCTTAATTCCTCCGCGAATTATATTACTAAGCTCCCGCTGTACTTCTGTATTGACTCTTGTATTTTTAATACTTCTTTTTCTCATTTTACTCCCTCTTTTCTGCAGGAAGAAACACCTGAGATTATCTAGGGATTTCTACCATCTTGAATGCTTCTACAAGGTCACCTTCCTTAATGTCATTAAAGTTGGCAAACACAAATCCACATTCATATCCTGCTTTTACTTCTTTTACATCATCTTTAAAACGTCTCAGAGACGCAAGAGGTCCTTCGAAGATAACGATTCCATCTCGTGTCAGACGCACAGAACAATCTCTTTCAAACATACCATCCAACACATAAGAACCTGCAATAGTTCCTACGCCAGATGCTTTGAATGTCTGACGTACTTCTGCATGGCCTAATACCTTTTCTTCAAAAATTGGATCCAGCATTCCTTTCATCGCTGCTTCAACATCTTCAATCGCATTGTAAATAACTCGATAGAGACGAATATCTACACCTTCGCGCTCTGCCGTCTCTTTTGCAGTTGCATCCGGGCGCACATTAAATCCTATGATAATCGCATTGGATGCAGATGCAAGACTGACGTCAGACTCATTGATTGCACCGACACCACCATGGATGATCTTTACAACAACTTCATCATTAGACAGCTTTAACAGACTCTGCTTCATTGCTTCAACAGAACCTTGTACATCTGCCTTTACAACAATACCAAGTTCCTTCAGATTACCTTCCTGAATCTGAGTAAACAGATCGTCCAGAGACAGTTTTGATTTTGTCTCTTCCAATAATTTCATCTTACTCTGAGAGATGAATGTCTCTGCAAAGCTTCTTGCTTCCTTATCATTTTCACATCCCACAAATACTTCACCGGCATTCGGAACATCATTCAATCCAAGAATCTCTACTGGCATAGATGGACCTGCTTCTTTCACACGTCTTCCTTTATCATCCATCATAGCTCTTACTTTACCATAAGCAGAGCCTGCCGCAATGGAATCACCAACACGCAGAGTTCCTTTCTGTACAAGAACCGTTGCTACAGAACCTCTTCCTTTATCCAATTGTGCCTCCAATACAAGACCTCTTGCACTTCGATCAGGATTGGCTTTTAATTCCATCACTTCTGAAGTCAGGATGATCATTTCCATCAAATCTTCCAGACCTTCTCCAGTCTTTGCAGATACAGGCACAAACACTGTACTTCCGCCCCAGTCTTCTGGGATCAGCTCATATTCTGTAAGCTCTTGCTTCACACGCTCGATATTGGCACTTGGTTTATCAATCTTATTGACAGCTACCACGATCTCAACACCTGCGGCCTTTGCGTGATTGATTGCTTCAACCGTCTGCGGCATAACACCATCATCTGCAGCCACCACAAGAATCGCAATATCTGTCGAACTTGCACCACGCATACGCATTGCAGTAAATGCTTCATGTCCTGGCGTGTCAAGGAATGTGATCTTCTCTCCATTTACATTTACTACATATGCACCGATGTGCTGAGTAATACCGCCCGCCTCTTTATCAATCACATTCGTATGGCGAATGGCATCCAGAAGAGAAGTCTTACCATGGTCAACGTGGCCCATGACGCAGACTACCGGCGGACGCTTCTTCATCTTAGATTCGTCTTCTTCATCTTCTTTCAAAAGCTCTTCAATAACATCTACAACCTCTTCTTTTTCACAGAGCACCTCAAATTCCAGTGCGATCTCTTCTGCTGTCTCGTAATCAATCTCCTGATTCACCGTTACAATCTTGCCTTGCATAAAAAGCTTCTTAACGATGACAGATGGTACGATCTTCATCTTATCTGCAAGCTCTTTAATTGTAAGTACTTCCGGAATTACGATAGACTTAATCTCTTCTTCCACCTTCTGTTGTTTCTGCTGAGGTTTTTGAAGCTGCTGTTTTGGCTCATTCTTTTTCTTGCCCTTTGGCATTCTGTCATCTTCATCCTCGCGGCGATAATCTTTCTTCTTATAGTCGTCTTTTCCCTTTCCTTTGCTACGCTGTGGCTTCTGTGTCTCTACAGCTGGTGTCGGAATGCTGGTATTATTTCTTCTGTCATTATTACGACGGTCATTTCTATCCCCGGATCTGCGGTTCTGATTTCTGTCCCTTTCTCTTCCATCCCTACTGTCTCTGTCTTTATTATCCCTATCATTCGAGAATCTATCCTGACGATTTCCCTGTGGGCGATCTCCACGCTGCGGACGCTGTCCTGATCCTCTGGAATCTTTGGAAGAATCCTGACGTCTGTCCCCGCCTTTTTCCTGACGCTGCTCCGGGCGTCTCTGAGACTGATTTCTATCGGAATTCCTCTCGGAATTTCTATCAAATGATCTTTCCGTTTTTTTCTCTGCCGGCTTCTCTACGTTCTGCACATTCTTTGGTTTTTCTGACACTGGCGCAGTCGGCTGTACCGATTGAGCTGCCACTTTTTCTACTGGTTTTTCGGGCGTCTTTACTTTCTGTGGTTTTTCTGCCGCCGGTGTTGCCGGACGTACTTGCTGTGTTGTCTGAGCAGCCTTCGATGGGCGACCGTTGTTAACCTGCATCGGTCTTCCCTGAGAAGCTTGAGGACGTCCTCCCTGCTGTGCCGGACGATTGCCAGGTCTTCTTCCCTGCTTTGCTCCATTTTGTGTATTCTGCGGACGGAATACATGAACGATATTCTTCTTCTTTGGAGCTTCCTGTTCTGTCTTTGCTTCTGGAGCTTTTCGTTTTGCCAGAGCCTTTCTTGTCATATCCGCTTCTGAATCCTCCAACGTACTCATATGATTCTTTACTTCAATATTCTTTTCAGTCAGAAATTCGATGACATCCTTGCTTGGGACATCTAATTCCTTTGCTAATTCATATATTTTAATTTTTGACATATTAACTACCTCCTCTATGCAATTGTGTTATCTTCTGTGTCCATATGCTTCCTGATTCCTTTTGCAAACCCCTCATCCAATACTGCAAGAGATGCGCGGAACTGTTTTCCCATTGCATGCCCCAAGGTATCTTTATCTTCATAAAAATAGATTGGCACGTGATAATAGTCACACATATTTTGAAACTTCTTCTTCGTATTATCAGACGCATCTGCCGCCACGATTACCAGTGCAGCTTTTCCAGCTTTCACTTCCCTCTCAGTACAGAATTCTCCGCTGACCGTCTTGCCTGCTTTGGTTGCCAGACCAATAAGCGCTAATACTTTACTCTGTTTCAAGTATCTCCATCTCCTTTTCCAATGCTTCGTACACTTCCCTCGGAATAGACTGCTTAAATGACCGTTCAAGGCCTTTATTCTTTACTGCCTTTTCCAGACAGTTCTTAGAAGGACAGATATACGCTCCACGCCCATTCTTTTTTCCGGTCGCATCCAGAAGAAATTCTCCTTCTGAAGTTCTAATCACACGAATCATCTCTTTTTTACTCTTCATTTCCTGACATCCCACACATTTACGCATAGGTATCTTTTTATTTGCGCTCAAACAATCACCTATTCCTCTGTATCGTCTACTTCCTCAAATGCAATTTCCTCTTCCGGTGCATATCCTTCTGATTCCTCATATGGCTCATCGTATTCTTCTTCAAATACTCCTTCGCTCAGTTCCATATAATTTTCAGGTAGTTCTCCAGATTCAATTGCCTGAGATTCACTCTTTATATCAATCTTATATCCTGTCAGTCTTGCAGCAAGTCTTGCATTCTGACCTTCCTTACCAATTGCCAGTGAAAGCTGATAATCTGGTACAATGACACTTGCGGTCTTCTCATCCGGATCAGCCATGACAGAAATCACTTTCGCCGGACTTAACGCATTCTCAATAAAAATGGCCGGGTTATCACTCCAGTTAATAATATCAATCTTCTCTTTACGCAGTTCCTCTACAATCGCATTCACTCTTGCTCCGTTCATACCGACACATGCGCCTACCGGATCAACGTCAGGATCATTAGACCATACCGCAATCTTCGTTCTACTTCCCGCCTCTCTTGCAATGCTCTTAATCTCTACGATTCCTTCTTTTACCTCTGTCACTTCTGATTCAAACAAACGTTTTACGAGTTCTGGATGTGTACGGGATACAAGAATCTTTGGTCCCTTTGTCGTATTCTTCACTTCAACGATATACAATTTGATTCGTTCTGTCGGTTTGAATACTTCTCCTTTTACCTGTTCATTCTCTGTAAGCATTGCATCAGCCTTTCCAAGGTTAATACTTACATTCTTTCCTACATAACGCTGAACAATACCCGTAACGATATCCTTTTCTTTTTCAAAATACTGATCATATACTACTTTACGCTCTTCTTCACGAATTTTCTGAAGAATCAGATTCTTTGCATTCTGAGTTGCAATACGTCCAAAAGATTTTGATTCAATTGGAATCTGGACAATATCTCCCAACTCATATTTACTGTCAATTTCTTTTGCATCTTCCAAACTGATCTGCTCTAACTTATCTTCTACTTCTTCTACAACCGTCTTCTCTGCGAACAAGCTATAATCACATGTCGATCTGTCCATGATCAATTTAATGTTGTCAGCCTTTCCAAAATGGTTCTTGCAGGCATTCAGCAGAGAATTTTCAATTGCATCCAACAAAGTCTCTTTGCTGATATCCTTTTCTTTTTCCAAAATATTCAATGCTTCTAATAATTCTGTATTCATTTACTATTCCTCCTTCTAATTTAAAAATCAAATGCCAGACGAATCAGAGCGATGTCACTTTTTTCAAATGTTTTTGTTGTATCATCATCCATCCCAATCGTAACCGTTTTTTCATCATAGTCTTTTAAAATTCCAGTAAATTCTTTCTGTTTATCTATCATACGATAAGTTCGAATCTCAACTTCTTCACCCAGGCTTCTTTTAAAATCTTTTTCTTTCTTTAACGGTCTTCCAAGCCCCGGCGAACTGACTTCCAGGATGTATGCATCATCGATATAATCTTTCTCATCCAAGATATCAGAAAGTCTGCGGCTTACTACTTCACAGTCATCAATATTGATACCTCCCGGTTTATCAATGTATGCTCGAAGATACCATGTACTTCCTTCTTTTACATACTCTACATCCACCAGCTCAAATCCATTTTCTTCCACAATCGGTAACAGAATCTCTTCGGTTTTTTGTTCGTAAAGTTCCCTTTTTGTCAATGTAAAATTCCTCCTTATCAACAAAGAAGAGTGAACTTTACGTTCACTCTTCTGCCGACTTCATTATGTAACTGTAAGCTAGTATAACACCATACTTCTGCAAAATCAAGGGTTTTTCTATATTTTCCCTTCTTTAAATACCATCATCATCTCATTCGTCAGGCTTAAATCTTCTGCTTTCACCGGTATATCCTCCCGTTCAAACCATTCTGCAAGAGCAAGTTCTTCCTTATCCAATGTAATCTCTGCTTCTCCATCCAGCTTGCAAAAAAATCCCATTAATAATGTATCGGTAAACGACCACGGCTGGCTTTTATAATAAGTAATATTTTTGACCTTTAATCCGACCTCTTCCATGACTTCCCGGCGGACCGTCTCTTCAATCGTCTCCCCGATTTCCGCAAATCCTGCCAGCAGTGCATATTTCTTATATGCCCTGCCTGCATATTTTGACATCAATATCTTATTTCCATGCGTAACAGCAATGATGACAGCCGGACAGATCTTTGGAAATTCCATAAGGCCACACTCTGGGCAGCGCATCATCCGTTCTTTTTCATCATGTACCATAGGTTTCCCACATCGTCCACAAAAACGGTGTGACTGATACCAGCGGTATAACTGCCATCCCGTCACACCCGCGAACTGCAGATGTTTTGGTCTTGCTGTACGAAGTATCTGTGTATCTTCCATTTCGAATTCTGGAATCTTATCATAAGAAATATGACTGCCCAGATAAAATCTCACATCATCAATGGAAAATAAATATATGTACTCTTGATAGAGTTTTGTAACATCAACATAAGCCTCTGCTTCTTCAAAAGTAAGAAAAGAAATCTCTCCTTCTTTTTGTTTCACCAATATATTTCGCCCTTCATAGCACAATAAGATGCTATGTTTTTCCGGCGGCATTGGCCGATATTCGTTTCGATATTGATATGGAGCAATTTCTTGTATCATATTTTTTCTCCTTTATCCTCGATTCTTTGTTCCAATCCCATCTCGTTTTGCAAGCTTTAGACGATTCAAGGTCACTTCACGATCCTTATATGGGATTTTTGTCTCTACCCCATCTTCAAATAAATATACCCTCTCCAGTTCATCCTTCTTTTGCAGTTTAATTCCACGGACTCCGATTGCACCTTTCTTCTTTTCAGAGACTTCTTCGGCTAAAAAGCGCAGGAAATATCCCTCTTTTGTCTGCAGTACAATATTTTGATTTTCATTGATCACCTGAACACTCATAACTTCATCATCCGCCTGAAGTTTCGTCGCTGCAATCGTTCTTTTCGCTACCTGAAATTCAGTTCCTTCCACCTTCTTAATCATGCCCTGCTTTGTAGCAAATAACAGCTTTGCATAACGCATCTGCTCTGCATCACAGATATATACGATTTCTTCCTGTGTACTGTCGTAATTGCTCACATTATCCACCGGCAATCCTTTATCGCGGAACTTTCCATATGGTAAATCCAATACTTTGATCTGATGCATTTTTCCGGTATTCGTAAATAGACAGATTCTTCCGGTATTCATACAGGAAATCACATATTTATTCTCCGTATCTGCCGCCTCTTTATTTCTTCCATAAGCATTGGTATCAATCGTCTTTGCATAACCAAAACGATCCATCAGGAAGACAACCTCTTGCTCTTCGATCTTATTCTCCTCATAAACCGCCTCTTCTGCATTCTCGATCTGCGTCCGGCGCTTTCTGGAAAATTCTGTTTTCAATTGTTCTAAATCTGCGATAATGACCTCTGCCATTGAATCATAATTATTTAGAATATCTTCATACCTGGCAATTTTTTTCAGGGTCTCATCATGTTCCTTCATCAGAGCTTCTATTTCCAGCCCAATCAATTTGTACAGGCGCATTTCAAGAATTGCTGTAGCCTGTCGTTCTGTAAACCGAAGCATAGCTGCCATTTTTTTAGAAATACTGGATTTGAACTTAATATTATCCGTAATACCGCTGGTCAGACATGCTTTTGCATCTTTGACCGACTGGCTGCCGCGAAGAATCTCAATGATCAGATCAATAACATCACATGCTTTGATCAGACCCTCTTGGATTTCTTTTTTCTCTTGTTCCTTTTTTAATAAATTCTTATATTTTCTGGTGGCCATCTCAAACTGAAAATCCACATGGTGTTCTATGATTTTCTTCAATCCCATGGTCTCAGGTCTGCCATCTGCAACTGCGAGCATATTCACACCAAAAGTATCTTCCAGACGAGTCTTTTTGTAGAGCATATTCGTCAGATTTTCGATATCTGCTCCACGTTTCAGTTCAATGACAATTCGAATACCTTCTTTCGATGACTGGTTGGAGATATCCACAATGTCACTGGTTTTTTTTGATTCCACCAGAGCACATACATCATTCAGGAACTTTCCGATTCCGGCACCTATCATGGTATAAGGGATCTCGGTGATAACAAGCCGTTTCTTGCCGCCCTTCATCTCCTCTACTTCTACTTTCCCGCGAATCTTAATCTTGCCGGTTCCCGTCTCATAGATATCCAGAAGATCATCTTTATTTACCACGATCCCCCCTGTTGGGAAATCAGGCCCTTTTACATACTTCATCAACTGCTTCGTGCTGATCTCATCATTTTTCATGTAGGCTTTGACCGCATCAATGACCTCCCCAAGATTATGGGTCGGAATACTGGTTGCCATACCTACAGCAATTCCCTCTGCTCCGTTGACCAGAAGATTCGGAATACGCACAGGAAGCACCTCCGGTTCCTTTTCTGTCTCATCAAAATTTGGTACAAAATCTACAATATCCTTATCCAGATCTCCCAGATAAGCTTCCTGCGTAATCTTTGCCAGACGAGCCTCCGTATAACGCATGGCAGCAGCTCCGTCACCTTCAATAGATCCAAAATTACCATGTCCGTCTACCAGAATCATGCCCTTTTTAAAATCCTGCGCCATCACCACCAGCGCTTCATAGATAGAACTGTCCCCATGCGGATGATACTTACCCATCGTATCTCCAACAATACGTGCACACTTTCGATATGGCCTGTCATATCGAATACCCAATTCATGCATATCATACAGCGTACGCCTCTGTACCGGTTTCAATCCATCCCTTACATCCGGAAGCGCTCTGGCAACAATAACACTCATAGCATAGTCAATATATGATTTCTTCATAACATCAGAATATTCCGTTCTGATGATCTGTGAATCTTGCATAATTACCTCCTTTGGGGACGTAGTATTTTAAAAAAACACTACGTCCCTAATTTAAAAATGGGGTGTACCCAATTTAAATATCCAGCTCTGCTTCTGTCGCATTTTCATAGATAAATGTCCTTCTTGGTGGTACTTCGGTTCCCATCAGCATCTCTGTCACACTGGATGCCATACGGGCATCTTCGATTTCTACCAGTTTCAGGATCCTTGTCTCGGGATTCAGGGTTGTCTCCCACAGTTGCTGGGCATCCATCTCTCCCAGACCTTTATAACGCTGGAGCGTAAAAGGACCATCATGGGTCTTACGATATCTCTCTAACGCCTTATCATCATATAGATATTCTTCTTCCCCTTTTTTCGGCATAGCTTTATACAATGGCGGCATAGCAATATAGACATGTCCTTCATAGATTAATTCTGGCATAAAACGATAGAATAGCGTCAGCAACAAGGTAGAGATATGTGCCCCATCCACATCGGCATCGGCCATGATAACAATCTTGTCATAACGCAGCTTGCTGATATCAAAATCATTGCCATATCCTTCTGAGAAGCCACAGCCAAATGCATTGATCATCGTTTTAATCTCTGCATTGGCCAGCACTTTATCTATACTAGCTTTCTCCACATTCAGAATCTTTCCTCGGATTGGAAGAATTGCCTGATACATACGATCTCTGGCCGTCTTTGCAGAGCCACCGGCAGAATCTCCCTCTACGATAAAGATTTCACATCGGCTCGCATCTCTGCTTTCGCAATTTGCAAGTTTCCCATTACTGTCAAAAGAATATTTTTGCTTTGTCAGAAGATTCGTCTTTGCGCGTTCTTCTGTCTTGCGAATCTTCGCAGCCTTTTCTGCACAGCCAATTACTTTTTTCAACGTCTCAAGATTACGGTCGAAAAATCGAATAATCTCATCATTCGTCACCTTGCTGCAAGCCTTTGCGGCATCAGGGTTGTCCAGCTTTGTCTTCGTCTGTCCTTCAAATCTGGGATCTGGATGCTTGATGGAAACAATTGCGGTCATTCCATTTCTTACATCTGCCCCTGTAAAATTCGCATCTTTTTCTTTTAGAATCCCAAGTTCCCTGGAATACTGATTCATAACAGTTGTAAATGTAGTCTTAAACCCAGTCAGATGTGTGCCACCCTCTGCATTATATATATTATTACAGAAGCCAAGGACATTTTCATGAAATTCATTCACATACTGAAACGCCACTTCAACTTCAATGCCTTCTGCTTCTCCTTTAAAATACACAGGTTCATGAACAACCTCTTTTTTGGAATTCAGATCCTGAATAAAGCCAAGAATCCCATCCGGTTCATGATATACAATACGCTCCGTCTCACTGCCTCTTTTATCTTCAAATACAATCGTCAGTGTCGGATTCAGATATGCCGTTTCGTGCATACGACTTTTTACTTCCTCTGCACGGAATTTTGTTTTTTCAAATATAGTATCGTCTGGCAGAAAATTAACCTTTGTTCCAGTCTTTCTTGTCTTTCCAAGCTTCGGCAGAAGTCCATCCTCCAGCTCAATTACCGGCTTTCCTCTCTCATACCGGTCATGATGGACATATCCATCCCGACTGATTTCAACATCCATATAAGTAGATAATGCATTGACAACAGAAGAGCCGACTCCATGAAGTCCGCCACTGGTCTTGTAAGCAGAATCATCAAACTTTCCACCGGCATGCAACGTTGTATATACAACACGGGCTGCTGATACACCAGTCGAATGCAGATCCACCGGTACTCCACGCCCATTGTCTGAGACAGTTGCAGAACCATCCTTTTCAAGTGTTACACGGATCTCTGAACAATATCCCGCCAGATGTTCATCTACAGCATTGTCAACAATCTCATAGATCAGATGATTCAGCCCTTTCGTAGATACACTACCAATATACATTCCCGGTCTTTTCCGTACCGCTTCCAGTCCCTCTAATATGGCAATACTATCTGCATCATATGTATTTTTTTTCGCCATTCCCATATATCCTTTCTATCATTTTACATACTTTTCCATACTGCCAATATCTTAGCACAAAATGTAGTCTGTTTCAAACATATTTTATTTCATAAGTACACTATCTAGTGTTGATGCCAGAATCTCCATAGCATTTCTCATTTCTTCCACAGTATTGGTCTGAGCCCCGGCCTCAATCAACAACGTTTTCGGTTTAAAGTGCATGTTATATCGATATCCTCTCAGATAAATATGTCTGGTAAATCCAGGATATTTTTTCGTAGCTGCAATCTGCATCTGAAGAGAAAACGCAAGATTATCTTCAATATAAGGATTGGGCAGATAACTGATATTTCCATTGGCTCTTGTTCGGCTCAGCCCATTAAAAAACATAATTTGTGCAGTCTGCTTACCATTAATCTCTGTCACAAGATGTGTTCCCTCCGCCACACCATCTCTATGAAGATCAATCACAACCTCTATCGTTGGATTATCCTGCAGAATCTTCTGGATCTCTGGTTCTGCCAGCTGATACGCCATACTTCTGTCAAGCTTCCCACTAACCAGATCATACACTCCTTCATGATGAATCGTCTCGATTCCATAGGTGTTGTTTAAAAGTTCTGCCAGATAAGCACCCATTCCCATTATCGTTGTACTGGTATCCCCTTCTACAGAATCTGCAAATGCTTCCTGGGAATGCGTATGATAAATCAGAACTTTTGGACCGGCAGCAGACTGATCAATTGTCATGTCCATTCCCATTAATTTTTCAACATTTAACAAATCCTGATCAATCATCGTATTAGAATCTACTGTATAAAAATTGCTGATCAGATACTCAAAATTCATCAATTTTTCCATAGATGTATCAATTGGTGTTCCTGAAGTCTGAACAGATTCTTCTTGTGAAGTCTGCTGAATCAGATTCCCGTTTTCATCTACCATATTTTCATCATTTGCCTGTTTTTCCAATATCATCTGATATGTTTCCTGATCCTCCACATCCGTAAACAACATCGTTTTTTCTTCCACATATGTCCCTAGTGGAATCATTTTCAACACACTCTCTGCCATCCAGTCTATCAATGAACTCCCCTGCTCATTTTCCAGATATGTGAATCCCGTAAGATACATTTTTTCCGCCTGTTCCAAACAAATACTCCCAATCCGTATCTGTTCATTCCAATTTATTTTATCAAATTCCATCATCTGCGCACAGACATATATGATTAAAATTCCGGTGATCACAAGTATTGCAATCCGACTGATCCGCCGTTTTATTTTCACAATATTCACTCCAGTCAAAGTAAAGCTGCCTGTCATTTTAGCAGCCACTTTTCGTACTTTATGTCTTAACACTATATGACCCACCTGGATTATTTATGTGCATGTCCTTTAGAAAACAACAGATTCAGCGCTTCCGATATCGTATAACTGATTCTCTTCACAGTCTCATCAATATCCTTAGGAGTCACAAATAAACCATTTAAATGTGGAGATATCAACTCCTTCACTAATTCATATTTTTCCGCTGCATTATAGCCTTGCATGACCACCCCGACCCCCCGCAATGTCTCAGAGCTTTCCAATGCAGAGATCAGGTTCTCCATGGTATCATTTACAATAGTCGCAGCATCCACCACAGTTGGAACCCCGATAGCAATTACTGGAATTCCAACGGTCTCTTTTGTAATAGCGTTTCTATGATTACCCACGCCTGACCCTGGATTAATACCTGTATCTGAGATCTGAATCGTGCGATTAAGTCTTCGAGAGCTTCTGGCAGCCAACGCATCAATAGCAATCACCATATCCGGATTCGTTTCCCGCGTGATTCCTTTGACAATCTCAAGAGTTTCCATTCCAGTCTGTGCCATAACTCCCGGTACAATCGCACTGGTAAGGCAGATTTCATCTTCTCCCATAGCATATTTTCCGTATTCCTTTGCGATATGCCGGGAAATATTCAGATTATCTACAACATATGGGCCTAACGCATCTGGTGTAACCTTACGATTTCCAAGCCCTACTACCAAAATAGAATAATCTTCTTTATCTTTTTTGACAAAATATTCCAGAAATCTTTTTAACTCTTCTGCTATCTCTTTATGATAATCTTCATCTGGAACAGCCATATTCGGTGCCTCCATTGTAATATAGGTACCCACCGGTTTTCCCATGATTTTTGCTCCATTTTCCGTCTCAATTTTAACAGTCGTTACTTTAATCTCACGTTCTTCATCATAATCTTCTTTTAACGATACTCCTTGAATTTCTACGTGATCCGATTCAAATCGTTCTTTTTCCTCCAGAGCCAGATCTGTTCTGATATTATATTTTTCAATCATCCCATTTATCCTCACTTTAGTCCTATTTATTTCCTAGTTTTTACAATATTTTCAGAAATATGTATTGACAGAACTCATTCCTTGCCCTAAAATAAGTTCGTATGTTTCGTTAGAACGTCCGTGTCCGGCTCTAACGAATGTAAAATCGATACAGAATCGAAATATAAGATATTGGAGGTGGACAAATTGGCTAATATCAAATCTGCAAAGAAGAGAATCTTAGTAAACGAAACAAAAGCTGCTAGAAACAAAGCAATCAAATCTAAAGTAAAAACTTGCGTAAAGAAAGTTGAAACAGCTGTAGCTAACAAAGATGCTGAAGCTGCTGCTGCAGCATTAAAAGTTGCAATCGTTGAAATCAACAAAGCAGGAAGCAAGGGTGTTTATCACAAGAACACATGCTCTAGAAAGATTTCCCGTTTAACAAAAGCTGTAAACGGAATTGCTTAATTATTATAGAAAAAATTGCATGCAATAAAAAAACAGCCATACCGTCAGTGGCTGTTTTTTATTTTTATCTTTTATAATCCAGAATACCCATAACTATTGACAATAGCATCTACCCACATACTGTGCCACCATAATATATCACTGTATTAATCGCCTGGATCATTGTCTTACCTGTATTAATTGAACCCGCAAGAATTAAAACATTCTGCCCTTCCACCATTCGCTTATTATTATTACAATTTTAGCACAATAAGTACGATAATTCACTCTAAATATGCGAATTTTCAGATTTTTTCGGTCAAAAATGACACCGACAGCTTTTTCTTCAGATCCATGGTAATCAAAAAACGCACATCTCAAATTCATGAGATGTGCGCTAATATAATTCTTATAATTATGTACAATAATTAGTTGTTAATCAACTTATCTTCGCCATTCCAGCTGTACAGCTGTCTGATCTCTTTACCAATCTTCTCAGATGGATGTTCAGCAGCAAGCTTTCTCATAGCCTTGAAATGTACCTGACGTCCTGCAGGTGACATATCAAGCAAGAAGTCTTTTGCAAATGTACCATCCTGGATATCTGCCAGAATCTGCTTCATAGCTTTCTTTGTATCAGCTGTGATAATCTTAGGTCCTGTAATATAATCACCATATTCAGCTGTATTAGAGATAGAATATCTCATTCCTTCAAATCCGCTCTGATAGATCAGGTCAACAATCAACTTCATCTCATGGATACATTCAAAATAAGCATTTCTTGGATCATATCCTGCTTCACAAAGTGTCTCAAAACCTGCCTGCATCAATGCACATACACCACCACAAAGAACAGCCTGCTCACCAAAAAGGTCTGTCTCTGTCTCTGTACGGAATGTTGTCTCAAGAAGTCCAGCTCTTGCTCCACCGATTCCAAGACCGTAAGCCATTGCTTTCTCCCATGCTTTTCCTGTGTAATCCTGTTCAACAGCGATCAAGCAAGGAGTTCCCTTTCCAGCCTGATATTCACTTCTTACTGTATGTCCTGGTGCCTTAGGTGCAATCATCGCAACATCAATATTCTTTGGTGGTTTAATACATCCAAAGTGAATGTTGAAACCATGTGCGAACATCAGCATATTGCCTTCCTCAAGGTTCGGCTCTACATCTTTCTTATACATATCAGCCTGTAATTCATCATTAATCAAGATCATGATGATATCAGCCTGTTTAGCTGCTTCTGCTGCTGTGAATACCTGTAATCCCTGTGCTTCAGCTTTTGCCCAAGATTTACTTCCTTCATAAAGACCAATGATAACGTCACATCCAGACTCTTTTAAGTTAAGGGCATGTGCATGTCCCTGGCTTCCGTAACCAATAATTGCAATCTTCTTTCCCTCTAATACTGATAAATTGCAATCTTCCTGATAAAAAATTCTTGCTGCCATTTTGACATTCCTCCTAATTATTATAAATCATTTAATTTTGTATTGTTAAACAAGGGCAGGTTTCTGAAGCCACCCTTATTTAAAGGCTTTGTCTTCTCTCGAACATTGTTATAATCGATTAATCAATAATCGTAACATCCTTGATTCCTCGAGATAATCCTGTAATTCCGGTTCTCGCCAATTCCAGGATCTCATATCCGTCGAGCAATTTCAAGAAAGCATCCAGTTTTGACTGATTACCTGTAAGCTCCACCATTAACGATTCCGTCTCAACGTCTACGATCTTAGCACGGAAAATATCTGCCACGGAGATAATCTCCGATCTTTCTGCTGCATTGGCACGAATCTTAACCATGATTAATTCACGATATACGGATTCATCTGGTTTTAACACTTTGATTTCAATGACATCTTCCAATTTCCGAACCTGCTTTTCAATCTGAGACAAAATCAACTCATCTCCAGATGCAACAATGGTAATCCTTGTAAATCTGGGATCCGCAGTCACACCAGCAGTAATACTGTCAATACTGTATCCACGTCTGCTGAAAAGTCCTGCGATGCGGCTTAATACACCCGGATTATTGTCAACCAATAATGAATAAACTCTTTGCATACTGCACCTCTTCCCCATCTTTATTTTAAAAACAGAGTGCGTTCTGTTTTTTTATAATAACAATATCTTCCTGTTTTGTCAAGCGAAACATCAACAATATTTCAAGATATCTTCCACAGATTCTTCAATATAATCTGCACCGGCTTCTTCCAACTCTTCTCTGTTACCAAATCCATAAAGGATTCCCAGGCAATCAATTCCTGCTGTCTTGGCGCCAAATACATCGTGCTCCCTGTCACCAATCATCAAAACAGAGGACTTATCTTTGATCTTACATGCCTCCAGCGCATACTGTATCACTTCTGCTTTCGTTTTTCTTCTGCCATCCAACTCCATTCCCGCCACATAATCAAAATACGGTGTCAGTCGAAAATAATCTATAATTTTTCTGGCATATGGCTCAGGTTTTGAAGTTGCCACTACCAATCTTACACCGGCATTTCTCAGTTTTTTCAGCACTTCTTCCAATCCATCATAGACACGATTCTCAAAGATGCCTTTTTCCTGATAATATTCCCGGAAATAACCAATGGCCTTCCAACACTGTTCGGTTGAAAATTCATAAAACTTATGGAACGATACATCCAAAGGCGGTCCTATAAACTCACATAGCTTTGTACGATCCTTTTCTTCAATTCCGAACTTATTCAACGCATATTTTACAGAATTTGTAATACCCTGCTCAGAATCTGTAATTGTCCCATCCAGATCAAAGAAAAAAGTATGATATCTTCTGTTCATATCTGCTCCTTCCAAAACTGTCATGATATCCAAACACCCAAGACTGATTATAATATTTTCCCTCGGTCTGCGCAAGACGTATCTTATATGCCTTCTCAGGTAGTTTCCACATTTCTTTTGAATTCAATATACGTTACAATAAAATAAAGAAAATAGATTCCAAAAAACAACACAAAAGCAATGCCAAAATATTGGAAAACAGATGTATGGACACCTGTATAGAAGATAAATTTGTCACTCATATAGACAGCCAGAACACCACTGATAAATGTTGCGAATAGCGCCGGGCACAGATAATATCCAAACAATTGTTTCAGAATGAGCCGATCTATCTTCTTTCGACTAAGTCCCATTTTAAATAATACTGAATACCGATATTTGTATTTTGCCGAATCACTTAATTGCTGTACTGATAATACAGTTAACGCAATGCACACAAATACTAATCCAACGTAAAAACATGGAAAAATAATACTGGACAGGATATATTTTACTTCTGGGATAATATTATCACGCACCAGATTCACCGCATTATATGTAACAATCGTATCGGAACCATAGCAATTATTGCCCTTCATCTCAGGATGCCCTGCAAAGTCATGATTGTCACTTAGATCATCCAGAAGATTGCCCAGATCTTGCGGTGCTTTTCCCTGAATGTCAACTGCCAGTTCAGAATAATATGGAATCATTCCGGATAATTCTTCATCTGGGACAATGATCAGATAGTCTCCTCCGTTATGTCCATCCTGTGAAAATGGCTCCGTATAATAATCCGTAAATTGCAGATTTCCATTGATTCCCTTGACAGAAATTTCACGTTCCATTCCTCTTACCTCATTTACGATACGCTCTTTTATATGTATCGCATACTCCCCATCCTCTAATTGTATTACCGGATACCCTAACATTTGACGAAGATGATTATAATCCGACAATCCCATGTAGGTATCATAATCACAAAAAATCCTTTCTTCATTTTCCTGAATCTTTTCTAGATTCGCAGTTCCATCATCTTTCTGATATGTTGTTGCGAATATTCTCAGATGTGTATACAGCCATGCATTTACCTGATTCGTTTCATTTTCATAAATATGATAAGAAAGAGAATCTTTTACCACAGTATTTTCCCGAATGACATTCCATTCATCAGCAAAGTCATCCTCCACAGAGCCGCTATATACTTGTATATCAAAAGGAAACTTATCTTTCAATATCTGATTCTGATAATCATTAAACATCATTGCAACCGTACATCCAAGAAATGCAATCGTAAAAAGAGATGTCAAAGTCCCCATCGTAAATCCCATGGTCTTCAATTTCGAAGAGAACTGGCGAAGCAAAAACAAATTCTGCCCCTTGTATATTGCTGCTCTTTTCTTCCGGACATATCGTCCGACCCAAGATGCAAATCCCAGATAAAAGAAATAAATCACCAAAATTAAGCCTACCAGGAATGAAGCAGCTGTTCCGACTCCCCGGATCATTCCACTCAACATGAATACCGCAAATAACACAAGAAAAATCACGGATATCGGAAACAAACAACTTTTTATTTTTTCATGGGATTCCCGAATCTCTTCATTCTCATTCTGTATACTCATCAGATCACGGATATTCATTTTCTTAAATCTTCTTCCGCACTGAAACAGTGCCAGAAGATAGCATCCTGCATAACATCCTGCCGTCATGAAAATACAATATTTGCTAAAAGTCAGATGAAGATGATAGTCCATCTGAATCATGCTGTATAGAATCGCCATCAAAATCTGCTGAATAAAAAAACCTATCCCCATCCCTAAGAAAAAGGCAATTACACCAAGGAAAATATTTTCCTGCATATACAGACGCGCAATCTTTTTCTTTTTCATTCCAATCAGCAGATAGATTCCAAACTCGCGACTGCGTTTTTCCAACATAAAACGAATCATATAATTAATCAGCCATGCGATGATCAGTACAATAAAAAAGGTCGCAAGACCAATCATTGCCGCCATGATTCCAGCCACCTCAAAAAGTGCTTGCACATCTTTGGAAAAAAGAATGCTGTTAAATGCAAACATTAATGCTGTCACGAATGTCATTGTAAAAAAATATACCAGATAGTCTCTGGCTGATCGTTTGATATTTCGAAAGGCAAGTTTACCGTACATCAGACAACTCACCTCCCGTCAATGCCAGTACATCTAAAATCTCATTTAAAAAATCCTTGCGATTCTTCTTCCCTTTGAGCAGTTCATGAAAAATCTTTCCATCTTTTAGAAAAAGAATCCGGCTGCAATAACTGGCAGAAAACGCATCATGTGTAACCATGAGAATCGTAGCCTGCATCTTTTGATTCATTTGGGCAAAAGTCTCTAACAGTGTCTGCGCTGACCGAGAATCCAAAGCACCTGTCGGTTCATCTGCCAAAATCAACTGTGGATGATTCACCAACGCTCTTGCGCAGGCACATCTCTGCTTCTGCCCACCCGACACCTGATATGGAAACATTCCACGAACCTCAGATATTCCGAGCAAACGCAAAATATGGTCGCATTCTTTTTGGATTTGTTTTTTGCCTTTCTGGTGCAGCGTCATTGCAAGGATAATATTTTCTTCAATAGTCAGCGTATCCAACAGATTATAATCCTGAAATACGAATCCCAAATTGTCCTTTCGAAATTCAGACAATCCATCCTCATTTAATTCTGTAATATCGGTATTCCCATACCAGATATGTCCTGCCGTTACGCGGTCAATCGTGGAAAGCATATTTAAAAGTGTGGTCTTGCCTGACCCAGATGCTCCCATCACGCCCACAAATTCCCCTTTATCTACCGCAAAGCTTACACGATCGACAGCTTTTGTCACATGATTCCCACTGCCATAGTATTTTTCAACATCACATACACGAATATAATCTTTCATCATACTGCATCTCCTTTGATTTTGATAGAATTACTATAACAGTATGCCAATCATCTTTGTATCGAACTGTCTTTATGCAATCTTACAATTTTGAAAGATAACTGCTGACAGGAAATTCCAGTGTCATCTTTGTGCCTTTTCCTTCTTCTGATTCAGCATAAATTCCAATCCCAAGATTCTGACATAGTTTTTTGCACAGATATAATCCCATTCCAGTAGATCGCTCCTGCATTCTTCCGTTACTTCCAGTAAATCCTTTTTCAAAGATTCTTGGCATATCTTCTTCACGGATTCCTATTCCGTCATCTATTACAAGCAAACGAATTCCGCCCGGATAACGCTTTGTTCGAATCTGGATATATCCTCCTTCTTCCTTTCGATATTTCGCACTATTCAAAATTAATTGATTCAGGATAAATGCTATCCACTTTTTATCCGTATAAGCAACATCCTTACAATCCACTTCTGCCTGAACACGATTTTGAATCAGATATTGCTTGTTTCTATTTAGTACCACTACGGCAATTTCCTGAAAATCTGTTTCTTGTATTACATAATCCTTATATACAGATTCTGATCTGGCATAATATAACGCCATATCTACATAATTTTCTATTTTTTGATTCTCCAGATGAATCTGGCGCGTCAGATTATCTTTGTGATTCTCACACATTAATGCAATGCTTGTAATTGGCGCTTTGATTTCATGAACCCAACTTTCAATATATTCCCGATAATCCTTTTGCTGATCCTCTACTACCCGTATCCTGTCGATGACTGATTTATTAGATCTACGAATCATGTCCCGATACAGACGATCTTCCAACCGATAAGATTCTGGCATCAATTCGCCCAGAAGATATCTCTGATCCACTTGATCTAATATCTCCTTCATTTTTTGGAAATAACATTTTCTATTAAAATATCCATACACGAACCAGCACCCAAGAATCCCCAGCCACCCTAAAAGTATCAGACAAATATATTCCTTCGAATATCCTGTTCCATGTAAAAATCCTGCCAAAAGTAACATGCACAACATATGCAATACAAGCAGCAGGATTTTGTCTTTTACATATTCTACCATTCTCATATCCGGTACCCCATTCCACGCTTCGTCTCAATCAAGCCATGAACACCGATTTCTTCCAGTTTACCACGGATTCTTGTCATATTAACACTTAACGCATTATCATCAATAAACACTTGTTGATCCCACAAGTATTCAACCATATCCGCTCTAGATACAATCTCTCCCTTCTTCAAAAAGAGAAGATGCAGAATCTTAATCTCATTTTTAGACAAGTCAATCCAACATCCTTCATACCCAAGCTTTCCTCTTGCTACGTCAAGCTCCACGCCCTTATGTTGCAGCTTTATCGATTCTTCCTTCACACTTCGCTTCGCTCTCTTTAATACCGCAGCAATCCGCGCAAGCAATATTGGCAGTTGAAACGGCTTCGTAATATAGTCATCCCCACCTTTTAGCATTCCCATCAATTCATCCATAGAATCCGTCCTGCTCGTCACGAATATAATCGGCACCTCGGACTTTGCACGAATTCTCGAACAGATATCATAGCCCGATTCCCCCGGAAGATTCACATCAAGCAACACAAGATCCGGATCCTTCTCTAATACAAAAAAAGCAACATCCTCAAACTCCTCTGGGGCTGTCACCTGATATAATGCATTCTCTAATAATTGCTTCAACTCCTGCCGGATGACCGGTTCATCCTCAATAATCATAATGTGCATTTTTCTCTCCTCGTTCAAAAAGGTACACCACATTTTTCAATTGGGGACGTAGTACTTTGCAAAAGTACTACGTCCCCAGTTAATTATTTCACAAGCAAGCTTTTTCCTGTCATTTCTTTTGGCTGTTCCATTCCCATTAGTTCAATAAGGGTCGGAGCGATGTCTGCCAGACATCCACCTTCTCTTAACTTATAAGCCGGATCAGCATTCACAAGAATAAATGGCACCGGATTGGTCGTATGGGCGGTAAATGGCTCACCTGTCTCATCATCAATTAATTGTTCTGCATTTCCGTGATCTGCACAGATGAACATCTGACCATCTACTTCCTTGACTGCGTTAACTGCTTTACCTACACATTCATCGACTGCTTCGATTGCCTGAATTGCAGCTGCTTCTACACCAGTATGTCCAACCATATCTGGGTTTGCGAAGTTGATGATAATTACATCATATTTATCAGATTTGATTGCATCTACCAATTTATCACACACTTCATATGCGCTCATTTCTGGTTTTAAATCATAAGTTGCTACCTTTGGAGATTTTACCAGAATTCTGTCTTCTCCTTCATTTGGCTCTTCCACTCCGCCATTAAAGAAGAATGTAACATGTGCATATTTCTCTGTCTCAGCGATACGCGCCTGTTTTTTGCCATGTGCAGCCAAAAACTGTCCAAAGGTATTCGTGATTTCTTCTTTTACGAAAGCAACCTGTTTATTTTCAATCGTAACATCGTATTCTGTGAAGCAGACAAAAGTTGTCTTGATTCTGTCTCCTCTTTCAAATCCCTGGAAATCCTCATCGCAGAAAGTTCTGGTGATTTCTCTTGCACGGTCAGGACGGAAATTGAAAAAGATAATGGAATCATCATTCTTGACAGTCGCTGTTGGAGCTCCATCTTTCATCACTACTGTTGGAAGCACGAACTCATCTGTTGTATCTTTGTCATAAGATGCCTGAATTCCTTCCGGTCCACTGACAGCAGTTTCACCTGTTCCATCTACCAAAGCGCGATATGCCTTTTCCACACGATCCCAGCGGTTATCTCTATCCATTGCATAATAACGTCCCATAACAGTTGCAACTTCACCAACACCTATTTCTTCCATCTTGGCAACCAGCTGTTCCACATACTCTTTACCAGATGCAGGAGGTGTATCACGTCCATCCAGGAAACAGTGAACATATACTTTTTTGATTCCTTGTCTCTTTGCCAACTCTAACAGTCCATAAATATGCTCATTATGACTGTGTACACCACCATCTGATACTAATCCCATCAAATGCAGTGAAGAATCATTGATCTTTACATTTTCACATGCTGCAAGAAGTGCAGGATTCTCAAAGAAATCGCCATCCTGAATTGCCTTTGTAATCTTAGTAAGATCCTGATACACAATACGTCCGGCACCCATATTCAGATGTCCAACTTCAGAATTTCCCATCTGTCCATCAGGAAGCCCTACAGCCATTCCACTGGCATATCCCTTTACAAATGGATACTCTGCCATTAATTTATCCATAACCGGAGTCTTTCCTTCTGCCACAGCATTTCCGGTAGTATTCTCATTCAGTCCATATCCGTCTAAAATCATAAGTACTGTTGGTTTTTTGTTCATTTTCTTTCTCCTTTATTCTTCGATTATAAATGTTTCAATCATCGGACATTACTTTACACATTTTCTCTAACCACACATCCGCAAGTTCTATCCAGCATGCACAGTCATTTTGCAAACCACTTCCATCTTCCCGCTCCACGAGTTTTGTTGCAAGACTCAATCCATGCTCTCCTTCTGGAAAAATATGCAATTCTACGGGAACGTCAGCCCTTCGAAGTGCCATTGTCATCAAAAGGGAATTTTCAACCGGCACCGTCTGATCTTCAGCCGTATGCCATATAAATGTGGGCGGCATTGTATGCGTCACCTGATTTTCCAGAGACATCTGTTCCCGACACAATACAAACTTATCTCCCAGCAAGTTTTGAAAACTTTCGATATGTCCATATCGAACATCTGAAGTAATCACTGGATAACTAAGCATAATTCCTCTAGGCTTTAATTCTTCTGTTGTAAGCCCGGATTTGGAAGCCATAAAATCCTGATTCCAGAAAATCCCATAACTTGCTGCCAGATGCCCTCCTGCTGAAGAACCCTGAACAAATATTCGTTCTGTATCAATACACCACTCCTTCGCATGTTCCCGCAATATCTTCATCACCTGACCCACTTCCAGAATCTGAGTCGGAAATTGTGCAGGTGCAACAGAATAACGAAGCACACAGGCATGATATCCCTGATTCAGAAAATGCATGGCCAAAGGCTCTCCTTCCCTATAGCTGGTCATTTGGTACGCCCCGCCAGGACATATAATAATCATCGGTCGCTTTTTTATCTTTATCTTATCAACCGGAGTATCCAAAATATATGTTTCAAGCTTTGCATAATTCAAAGACCCTTCCGCTCGTATCGGTATCTCTTTATAAATCATAAACGTAATCCTCGCAACCCAAAAATCGTAGGGAGCATATGCTGCCCCCTACGACTGATAATATTCTTACTTGTAATTTACGATCTTTCCAAAGTCAGCTTTTAAAGAAGCTCCACCAACAAGACCACCATCAATATCAGCCTGAGCAAATAATTCTGCCGCATTTCCTGCATTTACAGATCCGCCGTACTGGATACGAATTGCTTCAGCAGTAGCTTCGTCATAAATCTCTGCAATACATGCACGAATTCCAGCACAAACTTCTTCCGCCTGTTCTGTTGTAGCTGTCTTACCTGTTCCGATAGCCCAGATTGGCTCATAAGCGATAACTGCTGTCTTAGCCTGATCTGCTGTTACATTCAGGAATCCAACCTTAACCTGCTGACGGATGAAATCCATAGTTACGCCCTGCTCTCTCTGTTCTAATGTCTCGCCACAGCACATAATTGGTGTGATACCGTGCTCAAATGCTTTTAACATCTTTTTATTGACTGTCTCATTTGTCTCTGCAAAATATTCTCTTCTTTCAGAATGTCCAAGAACAACATACTTGACACCTGCATCTGTAAGCATTGCTGGAGCAATCTCTCCTGTGTATGCACCTTTTTCTTCAAAATACATATTCTCAGCACCGACCTGAATATTAGAACCTTTACAAGCCTCTACTACAGGGATAATATCAATTGCCGGTACACAAAATACCACATCAACATCTTCACTTGCTACTAATGGTTTTAACTCTTCAACTAATGCAACTGCCTCACTTGGAGTTTTGTTCATTTTCCAGTTGCCTGCTACAATTTTTCTTCTTGCCATTTTCATTCTTCCTCCGAAATTATAAAAATATACATATTCACTAAGTCGCCTTCGGCCTACTTATCATTTGCTGCTGCTACACCTGGCAATTCTTTTCCTTCCAGGAATTCAAGAGATGCACCACCGCCGGTAGAAATGTGGGTCATCTTATCACCATAACCAAGCTGATTAACTGCAGCTGCAGAATCACCGCCACCAATAATAGTCACTGCATCTGTCTCAGCAAGTGCTTTTGCAACTGCTTCTGTACCGTGTGCAAAATTCGGCATCTCAAAGCAGCCCATTGGTCCATTCCATACAACCGTCTTGGCATCATGTACAGCTTCACTGAAGATCTGCGCTGTCTCAGGTCCGATATCAAGACCTTCCCATCCGTCTGGGATTTCGCCACGTTGTACTACTTTAGTATTTGCATCATTGGAGAAATCATCAGCGATAATGTTGTCTACAGGAAGCAGCAATTTTACGCCTTTTTCTTCTGCTTTTTTCAACATATTCAATGCATAGTCACAATAATCTTCCTCAAGAAGAGAATTGCCTACATTTCCGCCTAATGCTTTGCTAAACGTATAGGACATTCCGCCACCGATGATCAATGTATCTACCTTATCAAGAAGGTTCTCGATAACTGAAATTTTGCTGGATACCTTAGCGCCGCCAAGTATGGCAACAAATGGTCTCTCCGGATTATTAACAGCATTTCCAAGGAAATCAATCTCTTTCTGCATTAAGTAACCTACAACTGCTGTATCCACAAACTTTGTAACACCTACATTAGAGCAGTGTGCACGATGTGCTGTACCGAATGCATCATTAACAAATACATCACAAAGAGAAGCCAGATCTTTGCTAAAAGCATCACCATTCTTTGTCTCTTCTGCTCTATAACGTGTATTTTCAAGAAGAATTACATCTCCGTCTTTCATAGCTTCAACTGCAGCTTTTGCATTAGGGCCGACAACTTCTGGATCTGCTGCAAATTTCACTTCCTGTCCGAGTAATTCAGACAAGCGGACAGCAACTGGTGCAAGAGATAATTCCGGTTTTGGCTCTCCCTTTGGCTTTCCAAGGTGAGAACAAAGAATAATCTTTCCACCGTCTGCGATTAACTTCTTAATTGTAGGAAGTGCGGCAACAAGACGATTCTCATCTGTAATCTTTCCATCAATAAGCGGTACGTTAAAGTCACATCTTACAAGTACTTTCTGTCCCTTTACATTAATATCGTCTACTGATTTTTTATTAAGCATATGATTTGCCTCCTCAGTTATATTTTAAGGTAACACACCTTAATATTTTCAAAACAACTATTGTAAAAAAGGGTCCGGTCCAATATAAGACCGGACCCTGTGTGAGTCTTAATATTCTGAAATTATGCTAATTCAGAGAAGTATTTGATTGTTCTTACCATCTGGCTTGTGTAAGAATTTTCATTGTCATACCAAGATACAACCTGAACTTCTGTTGTTCCATTGTCTAATGGGCATACCATTGTCTGAGTAGCATCGAATAAAGAACCAAATCTCATTCCTACGATATCACTGGATACGATTTCATCAGTATTGTATCCGAAAGATTCGTTAGATGCTGCTTTCATAGCTGCGTTGATCTCATCAACTGTTACATTTCCTTCAACAACTGCTGTTAAGATTGTTGTAGAACCTGTTGGAGTTGGAACACGCTGAGCAGATCCGATTAATTTACCATTTAATTCTGGGATAACTAATCCGATAGCTTTTGCTGCACCTGTGCTGTTTGGTACAATATTAACTGCTGCAGCACGAGATCTTCTTAAGTCACCTTTTCTCTGTGGTCCGTCAAGTGTCATCTGATCACCTGTGTAAGCATGAATTGTGCACATGATACCAGATTTGATTGGTGCAAGATCATTCAATGCTTTTGCCATTGGTGCAAGGCAGTTTGTTGTACAAGAAGCTGCAGAAATAACTGTATCTTCAGCTGTCAATGTATCATGGTTTACATTATATACAATTGTTGGCAGGTCATTTCCAGCTGGTGCGGAAATAACAACTTTTCTTGCTCCTGCTTTTACATGTGCAGAAGCTTTTTCTTTTGATGTATAGAATCCTGTACATTCAAGAACAACGTCTACTCCGATTTCTCCCCAAGGAAGTTCTTCAGCGTTAGCTTTTGCGTAGATCTTGATTTCTTTTCCATCAACGATGATAGAATCATCTGTTGCTTCTACCTTATCAGCCAAAGCATATTTACCCTGTGAAGAGTCATATTTTAATAAATGTGCAAGCATCTTAGGAGATGTTAAGTCGTTGATTGCTACAACTTCATATCCCTCTGCTCCAAACATCTGTCTGAATGCAAGACGTCCAATACGTCCGAATCCATTAATCGCTACTTTTACTGCCATGATTAATTCCTCCTAAAGTTTGTTTATTAACTGGTTACGCAGTCTAATATTGTGAACTCTTCAACATCTCATCCCAATGACTTTGTTAAAGATTCCTCAACTAGAAATAATTGTACTAAATCTGATACAAAAATTCAAGTGGTTTTCCTTCGCTTTTCCTATTTTTATGGAAGTTGCTTAAAATGAGGCTTTCGTTCAGAAAATTCTGTATAATATTTAAAACCACAATCTTTTAAAATACCAGAAACCTTATCAAAATCATAAGCAATATGTTCCGGCTTGTGTCCATCTGCACCCACGGTAATAATCTCTCCACCCAGTTCTCTGTATCTTTTTAGGATATCAGAATGTGGATGCGCAAACGGCAGACCATATTTTAACCCTGACGTGTTCAATTCAATTCCTTTTCCGTGTTCAATCAGATATTTTAAGATCATATCTATTTCATCTGAAAATTTCTGGTACGAATATTCTTTTTCCCTATTCTCTCCATAACGAATCACATAATCAACATGTCCCAGTACATCAAAATCCTGACACTTCTGGATATCTTCATAAGTCTCTTCAAATGTAATTCTATACGCTTCTTCATCTGTATGATTTTGAAATAATTTTCTTGTTGCCGGATCGGATGTTTCCACCCAATGGACGGATCCAATCACAAAATCAAATGGATAACCGGATACAAATTGACGGTAGTATTCTCCCAAATGAGGGCGCAATCCGAGTTCCACGCCAATTCGCACCTCAATCTGTTCACGATATTTTTCACGAAGCGGACGCAATGTTCTAAAGTACTCTTCTGGTTCAAAGATATCTTCTGGCCCCCATTCCATATTATCTTTATCAAAATGATCTGTGATACATATTGTATTCAATCCTTTGTCAATGGCTCCCTGTATCATTTCTTCTGGTTTCGCATCGGAATCATGTGAAAAATTCGTATGCAAGTGACAATCTGATATCATTACTTTCATTCCTCTCCTATAATTGTTCCACCGCCCAGCACATATTCGCCATCATACAGTACTACAGCCTGACCAGGAGTAATCGCCCTTTGTGGTTCTTCAAACCGGCATAATATCTCATCTTCTCCCGTCTTTTCTACAGTACACCAAGCCCCACGGTGATTGTATCGTATTTTTGCCCAGACTCTTTTTTTCTCAGGGAGATCTTCTTCCGACATGAAATTTATGCGATTGGCTCTTACATAATACGACATAGACTCTTCACTGGTCCCTACTACAACTTCATTCGTTTCTGGACGTATCTCTAAAACAAACACAGGATGTCCCAGCGACAAACCAAGTCCCTTTCTCTGCCCAACCGTATAATGAACAATCCCCTTATGCTGTCCCACTACAGTACCGTCAGACAGAACAAAATTGCCCGGTAAAATCTTCACCCCGGCATTCTCTTCAATATAAGATGCATAATCTCCATCCGGCACAAAACATATATCCTGACTGTCTGGTTTATTCGCAACCTGAAGCTGTAGTTTCTGTGCCATCTCGCGAATCTCACTCTTCGAATAAGCGCCTACCGGCATTAATGTATGCGACAGTTGTTCCTGCGTCAGATTATAAAGAGCATATGTCTGATCTTTTGCATCGGTCGTAGAAGTCTTTAATGCATACCGGCCATTTGGCAATTGATCAATCCTTGCATAATGTCCCGTTGCAATATAATCAGCCCCGATATCCAGACTCCTTTTCAGAAGTGCCTCCCATTTTACATAACGGTTACAGGCAATACAAGGATTCGGTGTTCTTCCATGCAAATATTCATCTACAAAGTAATCGATGACATTCTTTTTAAATTCTTGTCTAAAATTCATGACATAATAAGGAATTTCTAGAGAAGCCGCTACTCTTCGTGCGTCTTCTACCGCACTGAGCCCACAGCAGCCTCCTTGTTCTTCCTGCACACTCTGCTCTTCTTCCTGCCAGATCTGCATCGTCACTCCTATTACATCATACCCCTGTTCTTTTAACAGCCAGGCAGCCACAGAGGAATCGACTCCTCCAGACATTCCAACTACAACTTTTTTCTTTTCCATCATGCATCCTCAGTCTAATACTCCTCTTCTTCTGCTTCTTCGCCTTCATGAATGTCTGATTTTGGCTTTTTTAACCCTTCAATCTCAATTCCATTTTTTTGTGCATAGTCCCACAATGCAGCATGAATCGCTTCTTCTGCCAATAATGAACAATGAACTTTCACCGGCGGGAGGCCATCCAGAGCTTCCATAACTGCTTTATTCGTCACTTTCATTGCTTCCTGGACAGATTTACCTTTCACCATCTCAGTAGCCATACTGCTGGTTGCTACTGCGGCACCACAGCCAAATGTTTTGAATTTTACATCGCGAATAATCTGATTTTCATCAACATCAAGATAGATTCTCATGATATCTCCACATTTTGCATTTCCAACTGTGCCAACTCCGCTGGCATTTTCTATTTCACCCACATTTCTCGGGTGTTCAAAATGATCCATTACTTTTTCTGTATACATGACATTTCTTCCTCCTATGCCTGTTCCTTTTTGATAAAATCTTCATACAATGGAGACATCTCTCTTAGATGACTCACAATTCCTTTTAATGTGTCTACCACATAGTCGATATCTTCTTTTGTGATTTCTTCACTCAAAGTCAATCTCAGAGAACCATGTGCAATTTCATGCGGCAATCCAATTGCTAATAATACATGAGACGGATCCAGAGAACCCGAAGTGCATGCTGACCCACTGGAACCGCAGATTCCCTTCATATCCAGCATAATCAAAAGAGATTCTCCCTCTACGAACTGAAAACTAAAGTTTGCGTTATTTGGAAGGCGATCCGTTCTGTGTCCATTTAATCTACAATATGGGATTTCCTTTAATACACGATCGATCAGATAATCCCGAAGTTCTACTTCTTTGTCTGTTCTTTCCTGCATCGTTGCCACAGCACGTTTTACCGCTGTTCCCAGACCTACGATTCCCGGAACATTTTCTGTTCCGGCACGGCGCTTTCTCTCCTGCGCTCCGCCATGTACAAACGAACGAATCTTTACGCCTGTACGTATATATAAGAATCCGATTCCTTTCGGGCCATTTAATTTGTGTCCACTGGAGCTCAACATATCGATATGACATTCATCTACATTAATCGGAACCTGTCCAAACGCCTGAACTGCATCTGTATGGAACAAAATTCCATGTTCATGCGCAATCTCACCGATTTCTTTGATTGGCTGGATAGTTCCAATCTCATTGTTGGCAAACATAACCGATATTAAAATGGTTGTAGGGCGGATTGCTGCTTTCAGATCATCCAACTTGACTTTTCCATTCTCATCTACATCCAGATAGGTAACCTCAAATCCTCTTTTTTCGAGATATTCCCCTGTATGAAGAATTGCGTGATGCTCTATCTTTGTTGTAATGATATGATTGCCCTTTCCAGAATAAGCCTCTGCTGTTGCTTTTAACGCCCAGTTGTCTGATTCCGATCCGCCAGCGGTAAAATAAATCTCATTACTTTTTGCACCTAACGCCTCGGCAATAATATCTCTCTGTTGATTAATGACTTCCTTATTTCCTGCCGCAAAGCTATATACACTGGAAGGATTACCAAACTTTTCAGTAAAATATGGAAGCATTGCCTCTACTACCTCCGGTGCTGTTTTCGTTGTTGCTGCATTATCCAAATAGATTAATTTATCCATGGTTTTTCCTCCATTCATACTTATTATTTATCTTGATTACATTTCGAGCTGTCACACGCTCCTGCCGGATTCAAATTCTTACTCTCTCGCACCAATTCATCCAGCATCATCTGATTCACCGTTTCGTTAATACTATCGTTGATTTTCTGCCATACGTATTTGGTAACACACCCATCGGACGCCATACACCCTTCTTCTGAATAAAACGCTGCACATTTGACAGGCTCAAGGCTGCCTTCAAGCGCCCGCAGAATATCTCCTACAGAAATCTCTGCCGCATCTTTCGCAAGTATATATCCACCAGTAGCACCCCGGATACTTTTTACCAGCCCGGCTTTTCGCAGCAATGCCACTAATTGCTCCAAATATCTCTCGGAAATATTCTGCCTTGCCGCGATACTGTTAATGGATACCGGCTCTACTTCACTATATCTGGCAAGATCTATCATTGCCCGCAGACCATACCTACCCTTGGTCGAAAGTTTCATTTTCTTCTCACCTTCTTCTAATCCCTAGTATTTTGCTAGGATTTTCATTTGTAGAATACCACCACGTACTTGTTCTGTCAAGGCATTCTTTAGAATATATTATAACAATATCTTTCCGGGGGTCTGATATGACACACAAACAAGCAATCATGAAAGGAACTTTCATCTTAACACTGACAGGATTTGCCACCCGATTCATGGGATTTTTTTACCGCATTTTTCTAAGTCATACTTTTGGCGAAGAAGGCGTCGGACTATACCAACTGGTTTTTCCTATTTATACACTCTGCTTTTCACTTACCTCTGCCGGTATAGAATTAGCTTTGTCCCGCTGCGTTGCAACACGCATTGCACAAGGCCAGCCAAAAGAAGCGAGAAAGCTGCTGTACACCAGCCTCTTTCTCACCGTCACAGCTTCTTGCATTACAACATTGTTACTACAACAAAATGCAGTTTCAATTTCACAGACATTTTTACAAGAACCTCGATGCACAGACTTGTTAATCATTCTTTCCTATGTATTTCCATTTTCATCTATCCATAGTTGTATCTGCGGATATTATTTTGGTCTAAAACAGACGAAAATTCCAGCTGTTTCACAACTTATTGAACAGACTGCAAGAATCGCAAGCGTCTATTTTATTTATCTGTACGGGGAAAGAAATGGCATTCATTTTGGTATATCACTTGCAGTTGCAGGTCTTATTGCTGGGGAGATTACTTCTTCCCTCTTTTGTCTTCGCTCGATTTACGGAAATAAAGAATTTTCAAAACTTTCTTTATTCTCTCTACAAAAATATTTTAAATATGGACGTGAACTAATCACATTATCATTACCACTGACCGGCAACCGCGTACTTCTAAATATCCTCCAAAGCATCGAAGCTGTATCTATCCCTGTCAAACTACAAACATACGGAATGTCACTGAAAGACTCTTTAAGCGCCTATGGAGTTTTGACCGGAATGGCACTGCCTTGTATCCTGTTTCCTTCGGCAATCACGAACTCCATTTCCACCATGCTTCTTCCTACTGTTGCGGAAATTCAGGCATTAAACAATCGTAAGGAACTAACGAATCTTATCAAAAAAGTATCCTATTCTTGTATTTTTCTTGGTAGTATCTGCTGCGTTGCTTTACTAGCTTTCGGAAAATGGATCGGTATTTTTTTATTCGATAGTTCTATGGCTGGAGATTTCATTATTACTCTCGCTTGGATATGCCCTTTTCTATATACAAATAACACTTTTATCAGCATTATTAATGGAATCGGAAAGACAACTTTGTCTTTTGCAATCAATTCCGTAAGCCTTAGTATCCGTATCTTCTGTGTATTTTTCTTAATTCCTGTTCTCGGTATACAAGGTTATCTGTGGGGACTCCTTGCCAGCCAGCTAAGTACTTTTTTCTTCTGTCTGCTCTATCTCAGCCACTTTTTACATAAGTCACAGACTTAGTCTGTCGTACTGCATTCGGATACGGTTGTGTTTATAGGGTCCGTAAAAACAATTGCATGAGCATTGGATTCACATAACTTTCCAGTAAAATTCCTACTGCGACAAAAAGTATCATACAGATTGTCTTGGATGCATTCCATTTGGAAGCCGGATAAGAGAAAAAATACCACAAAAGAATCATATATCCTGCAATATAAAAGAAAAAATGTGGTGTCAGCGCTACAAGACATAATACCATCCCTTTTAATCCCATTTTCAGAACAGCAGCTGCCATGATCAGACCACCTGCAAAACTTGTCCATAACAAAAATATTATTGTAAGGATCTTCCGTAATCTTCCATATCCAATAGCTGCCATCAAAATAAGAGGTGTACATCTTACTCTTATGATATACCAAAGATATTCTGTAACTTCAATTTCATCCGTATTATATTGATTCAGAAAAAAATCATTTAGTATGCCCATACTTGTAATATATTCTTTTGGTACCAGATTCGCACACATAATTCCAATAAAAAAACCCAGCATACAAAGCAAGACCAAATACCTTTTGCTCTCTCGCATCTTTACAAACGTCCCTCCCTTTGCCAAGATACTTCATTATATGCCAGGTAAAAAATTATATTCTTATATACTTTGATTCATAAGCAAGAATTGCTGCAATTGTCTTAGAATCTTCAATCTTTCCTGTAAAAATCATCTCTTTTAACTCATCTAGAGTATATGCCTTCACATCAACATATTCATCTTCATCCAAATGCTGATGCGATGGTATCAAATCTTTTGCAACATAGATTTCAATCTTCTCATCACAAAATGCTACCGTTGTCCGTAATGTGAGCAGCCATTCAAGATGTTCAGACTTATATCCCGTCTCTTCTTCCAATTCCCTTTTTGAACACTCTATCCCAGGCTCATTCGGAGCATCTAACTTCCCCGCCGGGATCTCTAAAGTATATCTTTCCAAAGCATTTCTATACTGTGTTACCATTAAGATTCTTCCGTCAGGAAGGACAGGGACAACTGCAGCCGCTCCATCATGATGAATAAAATCCCAATCTGCCGAATTACCATTTGCAAACTCCATATGATCTTTATATATCTCCAGGATTGCTCCCTGATATACTAATTCACGCCCCGTACGTCTAACTTCTTCGCTCATTCTTGCTGCCACCTTTCTTTTATCAATAAAAATCTGTTTTCTGAGATAGAAAAAGGATCAGCCGAAACTGATCCTCTTTACATTTATCTTCTACTTGGCATAGTCAGTAACACGTGACTCACGAATCACATTGACCTTAATCTGTCCAGGATATTCCAATTCATACTCAATCTGTTTAGCAATATCTCTAGCCATCAATACCATGTCTGCGTCAGATACTTGTTCTGGAACTACCATAACACGAATCTCTCTACCTGCTTGAATCGCAAAAGATTTATCAACACCCTTGAACTGGTTGGTGATATCTTCTAATTGTTTTAACCTGTTTGTATATGTTTCTAATGTTTCTCTTCTCGCACCTGGTCTTGCAGCAGATATCGTATCGGCTGCCTGTACCACGCATGCAATCAAAGTTTCCGGCTCTACATCCCCATGATGTGCTTCTACTGCATTAATAACAGTCGCAGACTCTTTGTATTTTCTACAAAGATCTACACCAATCTGAATATGTGATCCCTCCACATCATGATCTATAGATTTTCCGATATCGTGTAAAAGTCCGGCACGTTTAGCAATTCTGACATCTAAACCGATCTCACCTGCCAAAAGTCCGGCAAGCTGTGCCACTTCTACAGAATGTTTTAAAGCATTCTGTCCATAGCTTGTTCTGAATTTCATACGTCCCAAAAGTCTGATCAACTCTGGATGAATTCCATGAACACCTACTTCTAACGCAGCTGCTTCACCTTCTTCACGTATCATAGCATCCACTTCTTTTTGCGCTTTTTCTACCATCTCTTCAATTCTGGCCGGATGAATACGTCCGTCAACAATCAGTTTCTCAAGCGCAATTCTTGCGACTTCTCGTCTTATTGGATCAAAGCCTGACAACACAACCGCTTCCGGAGTATCATCAATAATCAATTCTACACCCGTCATCGTCTCTAAAGTTCGAATATTACGGCCTTCACGTCCAATAATTCTTCCTTTCATTTCGTCACTCGGAAGCTGTACAACCGAAATTGTAGTCTCCGCAACATGATCTGCTGCACATCTCTGAATAGCAGTAACAACATATTCCTTTGCCTTTTTATCTGCTTCTTCCTTAGCCTGCGCTTCAAGTTCCTTGACCATCTTTGCAGTATCATGCTTTACATCTTCTTCAACAGTTTTTAACAAATATTCTTTTGCTTGTTCGGAGGTAAGTCCTGAGATTCTTTCTAGTTCCTGTACTCTTTGCCTGCTCAGCTCTTCCACTTTCGCTTCGCGCTGTCTCAGCTGTTCTTCTTTTGCTGTAAATCCTGCTTCTCGCTTTTCAATCGCATCCGCTTTTTTGTCTAAAGCCTCTTCTTTGGAAAGGACACGCTTTTCATAACGTTGTAACTCTGCTCTGCGTTCCTTAGTCTCCTTCTCAAGTTCATTCTTGTTCCTAATAGACTCTTCTTTAATTTCCAAAAGAGACTCCTTCTTTTTTGCCTCTGCGGTTTTCACTGCATCATCAATAATTTCTCTTGCTTTGCTTTCCGCATTTCCAATCTTCGATTCTGCATTTTTCTTCAGATTAGAAACAGTCAGAAAATGACTGATGACTGCTGTTGCAATAATCAATGCAATTACTACAGCAATTAATATTCCCATCGGCACAGGAGCACCTCCTTATTTAATTTTCATTGTACAAATACAACACTTAAATTTTATACTGTTTTCACAAAGATGTCAAGCATTCCACTCAGAAACTTGTATCACTTGCCGTATGTCGTCATATCGAAAGCCTTTTCTGACCAAATATCCCATCATTTTCTGCATTTCTCTATAATCTGTTGACTTGGGATCAAACTTTTTCTTCCTGACAATTGCTTCAATCGCTGCTATAGAATCATCATCTGCATAACGCTCCTCCAAAGCTGTTTCAATCAAATCTTTGGGGAGTCCTTTTTGACAAAGTGCAGCATATATTTCTTTTTTGCTCTTCTTTTCTTTACGGTTTTCGATAAAATTCCTGGCGTATTCTGCATCATTAATATACCCAAACGATTTTACATATGCTATTGCTTCCTCTACAATATCCGACGGATAATCGTTCCGTAATAATTTTGTCCGAAGCTGTGACTCCGTTCTTCCCATATCATTTAAAAGATGCATCGCTCTTAGTTTTGCACGTTTGAGGACGATCTCCTTACGTAGGTTTTGATAAATCTCTTCTTCCAGTTCACTATCTTCTGCAATATGATAGCGAGACAGTTCGCCTTTGTATAACACAAAAGCGAACTGTCCATCTACATACACTTTATATCTTGTCTTTGTAACCGGCTCAATCTTTGTAACAGTCATCTCTATTCTTCCTCTTTGGCCTTCTTTGTTCCGGTCTTTTTACTCTCTGCTGATGTCTCCGGTGTCTCCGAAGTCTCTCCTCCGATATTATAGTGAGCACGAATCTTACCTTCTAACTCATCCATAATCTCCGGGTGTTCACTGAGATAGATCTTAGCATTTTCCCTGCCCTGTCCAATCTTATCCCCATTATACGCAAACCATGCTCCACTCTTACTTACAAGATTAATGCCGACTGCAAGGTCAAGGATATCCCCTTCTTTTGAAATTCCTTTGCCGAACATAATATCAAACTCTGCCTCTTTGAATGGCGGTGCTATCTTATTCTTTACCACCTTCACTCTCGTTCTGTTTCCGACCATCTCACCACTCTGCTTCAACGTCTCTATTCTTCTTACATCCATACGGATAGAAGCATAGAACTTCAATGCACGTCCTCCAGTAGTCGTCTCTGGATTTCCGAACATAACACCTACTTTTTCACGCAACTGGTTGATAAAAATAACAACGCAATTTGATTTACTGATTACCGGAGTCAGCTTACGCAACGCCTGTGACATTAACCTTGCCTGAAGTCCTACATGGCTGTCGCCCATATCTCCTTCAATCTCCTGACGCGGCACAAGAGCAGCAACCGAGTCAACAACGATTATATCCATGGCACCGGAACGTACCATCGTCTCCGTAATCTCAAGCGCCTGGTCTCCACTGTCCGGCTGAGAAATATATAATTCATCAATATCAACGCCTATATTCTTGGCATAAACAGGATCTAATGCATGTTCTGCATCTATGAATCCGGCAATACCGCCTCTCTTCTGTACTTCTGCAATCATATGTAATGCTACCGTAGTCTTACCACTTGACTCTGGCCCATAGATCTCAATAATACGTCCCTTCGGAACGCCACCAAGTCCAAGTGCAAGATCCAGGCTCAAAGATCCAGTTGGAATCGTCTCCACCGCAACCTGAGCTGCAGGGTCTCCGAGCTTCATAACCGTACCTTTTCCAAAATCTTTCTCTAATTTCGCAATCGCGGCATCTAATGCCCGTTTCTTATCATCACTTGCCATAATATAATCTCCTTCTTATAGGCGAACGGATGTTCGCTTTCTGATTAATATAGTATTATAAATATCCCCAAATGTCAATATGAATTTCATGAAAACACTGGAATTAAATCTTACAGACATGTATTGATCTCATAGAACAAAAGTGCCAGACTCCCTCAGAAAACAATTTAAAAATATCACACTTCTCACAATTCGTCAACAGACAGCTGCACACAGCATAAAAGCTGCCACCGCTGCCTGTCCATACATACATTTATATACTTACCACCACTACTTCGCATGGCTTTAAAATCACTTTATTTTCATCAATTCCCGCCATTTTATCCTGATTAGACAACAAGACCTTTCTAATCTTTTTGTCCAGTTCTACGACCATCTCTTTCTCACCAAAATTTGCAAGAACAACCGCTGTCTTTTCCCCTGCTTTTCTTGCATACGCGAAAATCTGCTCATCTTTCTCGTACATAGGAAGAAAATTTCCATATACAAACACTTCTTTCCACTCAGAATCTTTTCGAAGGCGGATTAGTCTTTTATAATAATTCAAGACAGAATTTGGATCTTTTTCCTGATCCTCAACGTTGATCTCCCGATAATTCTCATTGACTGCAAGCCATGGTTTTCCCATAGTAAATCCCGCATTTTTCTCTGCATTCCATTGCATTGGTGTTCTGGCATTATCACGGCTGAATCGGTAACATGCATCTAATGCCTCTTCTTTTGACAGTCCTGCATCCAAGGCGACCTGATACTGATGATATGTATCAATGTCATCATAATCGTGAATATCTTCTCTTCGGCAGTTTGTCATCCCTATTTCCTGTCCCTGGTAGATAAACGGAATTCCGCGAAGCAAAATGCTTACTGTTCCCAGCATTTTCACTCCCTGTGGATTTCTTGCATGTTCCGGAAGATATCTGCTGGCTCCACGAGGTTCATCATGATTTTCAATAATATTTGCAAGAAAAACTCTGTCTTGACATTCCACCTGTGAAGAGAAAATTGCTGCTTTCCATTTTAGAAAATCAACTTCCCTGGTATCATACCATCCATTTTCACTGCTTGTCAGGATATGTGGCTGGAAATCGAACATCGTCGAGAAATATCCATCTTCCCCAACAAATTCTTCCAATTCTTCCTCTTTCATATTGAACACTTCTCCGACAGTGAAAGCATCATATTTTGCAAACGTCTCTCTCTTTAGTTCCCCAAGAAATTTGCCAATTCCATCAACCTCTTCTACCATCTTTGTCGCACGACACATACCGTCAGGTCCATCCGGTTCAAAATCTGGAAATGCAAGATCCTTTTTTATATTTATGATTGCATCAATTCGAAAGCCGCCGATTCCTTTATCCAACCACCAATTGACCATATCGAAAAGTTCTTTTCTCACCTTAGGATTCTCCCAGTTCAAATCTGGCTGTTCTTTGGCAAACATATGCAGATAATATTTGTCTGTTCCTGGAACCTTCTCCCAAGTACTTCCCCCAAAATATGAACGATAATTGCTCGGTGGATTTCCGTCTTTCCCTTTTACAAAATAAAAATATTCTGCATACTCTCCGGCCGGATCATCCAATGCTTTCTGAAACCATTCATGCTTGCTGGAACAATGATTAATAACCAGATCCATAACTATCTGAATTTCTCTTTTTTTTGCCTCTTCCAGAAGAAGATCAAATTCTTCCATCGTTCCAAATTCTTCTGCAATCTTGTAATAATCGGAAATATCATACCCCTGATCAATAAATGGAGACTGATAGATAGGAGAAATCCATATCATATCTATTCCAAGTTCTTTCAGATAATCCAATTTTCCAATAATTCCTCTTAAATCTCCTATACCATCTCCATTGCTGTCCATGAAACTTTTTGGATAAATCTGATATGCTACTTTATCATGCCACCATTTCTTCTGTATCATCACAACCTCCATCTGTACTACATCTCTTTGCAGACATCAATCCACTCTTTATAGTTACTGTATATTTCTAATTCTGGAATCGTCAATTCAATCATACTGTTACTGCTTCCTGCCGCAGGAAATACCGTTTCAAATCTTTGAAGCGCTACATCCAGATAGACTTCTACTCCTTCTTTTACAGCAAACGGACATACCCCGCCTATAGCATGTCCCACAAGAGGTTCTACCTCATCTGACTTTAGCATCTGTGCTTTACATCCAAATTGTCCTCGGTATTTTTTATTATCAATCTTACAATCTCCCGCAGTCACAATCAGAATAATCTTCTCTTTTGTCCGAAAAGACAAAGTTTTGGCAATCCTTTTGGGTTCACATCCCAGTGCCTCAGCCGCTTCTTCTACTGTTGCACTGGAATGATTTTCTTCTCTTACTCTCTCTTCCATTCCGAATTGTCGAAAATACTCTTTTACATTCTCTATTGACATCGTTCTTTCCTCTTTTGCATTTTATTTTTACATCTGTCGTCCATTATAACGCAAAGTATTTTTTCTGTACAGCCAAACTATTCTTTTACATGCTGGCGCACTTTAATATCCAACACATACACCATTTAAACGTTCTTTTCTCAATACTTTCATCTGCTATTACATCATAAGAGGCAATTTCCTCCCCTTCCAGAATATATCTGACAATCCCAAGTGTTTCCCCTTTTACCACAGGCGCTTCCACGGAAGATTCCACTTCTGTTTGAACTTTCACTTGTTCATCATCTCGTAATAAAACCGGAATATCTTCTTTTCCATCTACATGCGCTTCAATCTGTATATTTGATTCAAATGGACTCTGCTTTCTTACTCCATTCGTAACAAAAACATCCGGGATCGACACTTCCTGCCATACATTTCGATACTCATATTCATTCAGCCCATACTCCATAAGCGCTCTGGTATCCTCCCATTTATAACTTTTATGATTTGGCCATCCACATGCTAAAAGTGCTACAATAAAAGTTTTTCCATTTTGCCTGAGTCCTCCCACGTAGCAATATCCTGCATCCGCTGTAAATCCCGTCTTTCCGGTCAGTGCACCTTCCATCATATCTAGAAATGCATTGTGATTCGTACAGGTAAAATTACGTTTTCCATCTACATCAGTAAATTGATAACTCCTTGTCTGTGTAATCTCCAAAAACTCCTCTTTCATCGGTGACTGCATCATACAATATCTCATAATCATAGCCAGATCTCTGGCTGTTGTAGAATGTGTACCTTCCTCATCAGAATCATCCAGTCCATTTGGCGTCACAAAATATGTATGGTTACACCCTAATTCTTTTGCCTTTCGATTCATTCGATCAGCGAAAGACTCCACAGAGCCTGCTATTCCCTCCGCAATCGCTACAGCACTATCGTTATGTGATTCCAACATCAGTGAATATAAGAGATCTTTCAGATAGTATCTTTCCTGACTCTGCACTCCCAAATGAACTTTAGGCTGTTCGGCTGCATAATCTGATATCGTTACCATCTGATTTTTCTCCATCTCTTCCAGTGCCAATATACAAGTCATAATCTTCGTAGTACTTGCCATTGGACGAATCTGATTTTCTTCTTTTCCATACAAAACACGCCCACTGTCAGCATCCATAAGTACTGCTGACTGGGCGTGTAACTGTTTCGGCTCGTCCTTATCTTCTTCTGCTTTTGCTATAAGATTTCCAAACTGTAAAAACAAAAAAAATATCAAAAAACTACACACTAATGATTTCTTTTCCATCCATTACACCATACATTTCCATGTTATTGAAATATATGTGAACAGAAATAAGTCTATGCGCGCGATTATTAAATATCCAGTTTTAACTGAACCTCTTCTTCTGCCTCTTCCTTAAAATTCTCCATCTGTTCTGGATTCAGACTCGGCAAGTCCTCTACCGACTGAACACTGAACCTTCGCAAAAATTCTTCTGTTGTTCCAAATAAAATAGGTCTTCCAGGTGCATCCAATCTTCCACACTCACATACCAGATTATATTCCACCAGTTTATTCACCGCATGGTCTGACTTAACACCCCTGATTTTCTCAATCTCCAACTTTGTCACTGGCTGTTTATAAGCAATGATCGACAACGTTTCCAGCAAAACATCTGTCAAGACATACTTCTTTGGCTGTTTTGCGACACGGATCAGATATTCGTACATCTCTTTTTTTGTACACATCTGAAATGCATCTTCCAATTCGATAATACGTATTCCTCGGTCTTCGGATTCATATTTATCCATCATTCTATGTATGATCTTACGGGTTGTATCCTCATCATGCTCAATCGCAGACGCAATCTTACTCAATTCAACAGAATCCCCCATAACAAAAAGAACAGCCTCTATAATTCCCTCTAATTTATTAATCTCCACTTCTTCCATACTACCTTTCCACTCTTAACTTTCCACTCTGGAAGTAATCATAATCTCGTCAAAAGCTTGTTCCTGCTCAATGGAGATTACTCCTTCTTTCATTAACTGCAGAATTGCCAAAAATGTAACTACAATCTGTGTCTTAGAATTCTGCTTTTCTAGGAGTTGGCGAAATCCAAATTTTCGATGCAGCTTCGCATATTCCGTAACATATTCTAGTTTATCCGGAAGGGTTACCTCTTCCTTTTCAATCTTTCCAAACTTACTGCGGACTGGATCTATTTTATCTATCTGCCTTTTCATTACATCCTGAAAAATATAGTTCAATTGAGCCAATGTAACATCTTTCAATAACAGATCTAAATCTACAGGTTCAACATATTCCATCACTTCTTCAGGAACCGTCGGTTCTTTAAACATCAGCTGTTCACCTTCAACCTGACGGTCCCGCAATTCGTAAGACATATATTTATACATTTTGTATTCTAGCAACTGTTCTACCAGTTCCTGCCGCGGATCCTCTTCTTCGCCTTCTTCGTTCACTTCTTTCGGCAGAAGCATTCGGCATTTTATGTCAAGCAAGGTCGCTGCCATTACAAGGAATTCGCTCATTACATTTAGATCTTCCTTTTCCATGGCCTTAATATAATCCATATACTGATTGGTGATCTCTACGATTGGAATATCGTAGATATCGATTTTATTCTTATCTATCAAATGTAAGAGCAAGTCCAACGGTCCCTCAAAGACTTGCAGCTTTACTGGAATTCCCATAAATCTCCCTCACACTTCGATTTCATTTGTCACAATTGTAATATTATACAGGATTTTCTTCGTTTGTACAAGTATTCCGCTTACAGTTCTGTGTGAGGCTTGCCAAAATTCAAAACAATCATTTCCGCTGGATTCATAATACGAATTGGAATGGAATGAACTCCCAACCCTTTACTGACAACCGTCGTCACATCGTCTTCTTGATAGATTCCTCCAGAATATTTTGGAAATATATGGAAATTAGGTGCAATCACACCACCAATCCCTGGAATACGTACAATTCCTCCATGCAAATGCCCAGACAAAATCAAATCTGCCCCCCATTCTTTATACGTATTTACATAAGATGGGTTATGCGCCAAAAGAATCTGATATCCCTGACCAGCTCTCCCTATTCTATCTTCCAGCGCCTGTTTCGAGAGTGGCCTCGTTCCAAAATGTCGATATCCATACAACGGTATTTCCAATCCTGTAATGTGAATTTCTATCCCACACCAGCAGAATCGCACAGATTCATTTTCTAAAAACCGAATTCCCGCCTGTAAAAGCTGACTTTGATACTCTTCATAAGACTGTTCATATTCTTCAGGAAGTTCCTTCAACTTCTGTTCATGATTTCCATTGACATAATATACTTCACACAAATCTGGAAGCCGGGATAAGAATTCAACTGTATGCACATAAGAATTCCCATTTTTTCTCACCAGCATATCTCCACCAATCAGTATCAGATCCGGACGAGCGTTCTGAATTGCTGAAAAAAGCTTCTCATTATCCTTTCCATAACTGTAATTGTGAAGATCACTAAGAAATACAATTCTTTTTTCTTCAGAAAGTCCTTCAAGTTTAGGGTTCTCAATCGTGTATTCCGTAACTCGAAATGTATAAAGTTCACGGATATTTTCAACCAAGGCCAACAAAATAATCAGCCCAATAATCATCACTAATATCTTCAAATATTTCTCTCCTTTTTTATCTTGGATAA